>JAAEOK010000017.1 GCA_024244705.1 Alphaproteobacteria bacterium | reverse complement strand
GGCTACGAGACGTTTCAGGATGTCATCGATCGGCTCCCACGTTTCATCGAGGAGGTCTACAATTCCACACGGCTCCACTCCGCGCTCGGATATCGGAGCCCACAACAGTTCGAGGAGGATCACGCCCGGCAGCCGGTCAAACCAGCCGCCTGATTGGTGTCCAGCCCCTGGGGGTCACTCCAACTAATGGGGAGAATTACATCGGTAGCGACAATGGCGGAAGACCCGGATGGTTGGATGTTCACGAGCAAGCGCTCTAAGAGCGGGCATGTTGAACAGATGAGCCGACCGTTTCAGCGGTGCGTTATCGGAGCCGAGCTCGACCCGGGCCGCATAACGCCGCACACACTTCGTCGTACGGCATTGACTCGATTCTCGAAGCAAGAGCAGCGGCCCAAGGCTATCCAGAAGCTATCCGGCCACAGGAGCCTAACAGCCCTTCGTCGTTACACTCACCCGAGTGACGAACAGGTGGACGCGGCGCTTGATAGGATGTCGGAGACGGTAACGGCCCATGAACAGGGTTCGGTGGCCAAGCTGCGGAAATCCTGACGCGACTACACCACAATTACACACGTCCGTAATTGTCGCTCACGACGACCGACCGCAGCCTTCTTCTAAACCTTTGAAATGATTGGTGCCCGCTCCGGGACTCGAACCCGGACGGCCCGAAGGCCAAGGGATTTTAAGTCCCTTGCGTCTACCAGTTCCGCCAAGCGGGCAGGCCCGGCACCCTACTGCGGCCGTGGCCCGGCGAGCAAGTGGGCAGGCGAAATCGACGGGCGCGGGCGGGCCGGTTCGTTTCGCCGTGGCGGGTCTAGCCCGATCGGTTATGCTTCGCGGCGACGGGAGGAGGTCGCGGTGGGCCTGCGCAGCCGAAAATTCTGGATCCGGGCGGGCTACGCATTGACCGTGGTGTGGGTCGTCGGCGTCGTCGCGGTCACCGGCGGCAACATGGGCGACCCGCTGTTCGATTTGATCTTCATCGTCCCGCTCGGCGCCTGGATCGTCGCCGTCACCGTCGCCCGCCTGTTCGGATCGCGGAACAACGATCCGCCGCGCCCCTAGCCTGCTCCAACCCCTAATCACCATAGGCGTCGTAGGTGAAGAAGACCTTGGTGACGTCCTCGCGAATATCCCACTGCAGCCGTTCGCCCTTGCGGGTCACGAAGCTGTCGCCGGGGCCGAATTCATCGGCCGCGCCGTCCGGCCGGGTCAACCGCACGCGACCCGTCAGGATGGTCTGCAATTCGTCGCCCCGTTCGGTGCATTCGAAGGCGCCCGCCGTACAGGCCCAAATGCCGAGACGATGGGCGCTCTCGGCCGTGCCGAAATCGAGCCGGCCCGAGGCCCGTGGATTTCCGCGCAGGATTCTGTAGTCGGATTCGACGGCGGTAAACGGCCACGGTTCGAGGTCGTCATAGCGGTCGGTCGGGCGATAGGTCAGCACGGTGTTTGTCTCCGGTATCGGGTCATTGGCGCGGCGGCCGGCCGCGGCCTATTCCATGATCAGGAACAGCGACAGGGCGAGCGCCGCCAGGCCCGCGTTCAGCGGCCAAAAGCCCGGCGCCGCGTGGCCGGATCGAGGGTCTTGTCGGCCAGGCGCCGAATGCCAAGATAGATCAGAATAGCGGCCAGGCCGAACAGTGCCCCGGCGACCAGGGACAGGGACGTCTCCATTACCCCACCGCCTCGTCGTGCGGATCGCCGCCGAGGTCGCGGATCAGTGACCGCACCGCCTCGGTCGCCGCCGCGAGGCTCGCTTCATCGGTACCGCGCAAAACGACGCTGACGCCGAACTTGCGCATTTTCCAGAACGGGTAACTGCCGATGTCGATATGCGGGAACCGTTCCTGGACCGCCGCCAGGCCGTGGGCGACCCGGCCTTCGGCAAGGAAACAGGCAATCTGCCGCGAGGCCACCGGCGTGCCGCCGACGAGACGATGCTGAACGCTATCCAACATCGCCTGCATGATGGCCGGCACCCCGGCCATGACAAACACGTTGTCGATCTGAAAGCCCGGCGCCTTGCTGATTGGATTCTCGATCAGTTGGGCGCCGGCCGGAATATCGGCCATCTTGAGGCGGGCTTCGGTCAGGTCGCCGGGAATGTACTGTTCCTCGAGAAGCTTCCGCGCTGCCTCGTTGCGCTCGATCGGGACACCGAAGGCACGGGCGATGCTGGCGGCGGTGATGTCGTCGTGGGTGGGGCCGATGCCGCCGGTGGTAAAGACATAATCGAAGCGTCGCCGGCAGTCGTTGACGGATTCGACGATCGCGTCCTCGACGTCGGGGATGACTCGCACTTCTCGCAGCTGAATTCCGTTCTGGTTCAGCCACTTGGCGGCATAGGACAGGTTCTTGTCCTGGGTCCGCCCGGACAGGATCTCATTGCCGATGATGATCAGGCAGGCGCTGACCGCCGCGTCGCGCGGGGCGTCGTTCGATGCTCGGTCGTCGGGCTTCATCGGACCTGTATGGCAAGCGCGGCCGCGGCAATCAATAGTCGTCTGCGCGCATCGCCGCGGAGGCGTTGAAAGCACGCCGCGGAAACCCTACTTTGCCGGTCATGCAGTTTCCCGCTCCCCTTCACCGCGGCATCCTGATCCGACGCTACAAGCGGTTCCTCAGCGATGTGGAACTCGACGACGGCACCACGGTGACGGCCCATTGTGCAAATCCTGGCGCCATGCTGGGTCTGACCGAACCAGGGTCGGAGGTGTGGCTTTCGCCGGCGCAGAATCCGGCCCGCAAGCTCAAATACAGCTGGGAAATGATCCGCGTCGGCGACCATCTCGTCGGTATCAATACCAGCCACCCCAACGGATTGGTCGAGGAGGCGGTGGCCGCCGACCTGGTGCCCGAACTGTCCGGCTATGCGAGCCGGCGGCGCGAGGTCAAATACGGTCGAAATTCGCGGATCGACCTGCTCCTCGAAGACGACAACCGGCCCGACTGCTACGTCGAGGTCAAGAACGTCCACTTCAAGCGCGGCGCCGCGGCCGAGTTTCCGGATTCGGTCACGGCGCGCGGTACCAAGCATCTCGGCGAACTGGGCGATATGGTCGAGGCCGGCCACCGTGCGGTCATGTTCTATGTCGTCCAGCGCGGCGATTGCGACCGTTTGCGCATTGCCGCCGACATCGACCCGACCTACGCGCAGGCCCTGGACGAGGCCCGCCGGCGCGGCGTCGAAGTTCTATGTTACGCTTGCGATATGTCGACGACCGCGATTACCGTGGACGCGCCATTGGAACTGGAAGGATAGCGGCCGGCCATGAATCGGATGAGTGTTGACGATATTCCGCTAACCGGGCGCCGGGCGATCAAGATCCACGGCCCGGACGATTTCGAGGCGATGCGCCGGGCCGGCCGGCTGGCGGCCGAGACGCTCGATTTCGTCACCCCCCACGTCGTACCGGGCGTCACTACGGAACGGCTCGACGATCTCTGCCACGCGTTCATCCTCGACCATGGCGCGACGTCGGCGCCACTCGGCTATCGCGGCTTTCCGAAATCGATCTGCACTTCGGTGAACCATGTCGTCTGTCACGGCATCCCCGGCGACAAAGTGTTGAAGGACGGCGATACCATCAACATCGACATCACCGTTGTCCTCGATGGTTGGCACGGCGATACCTCGCGCATGTTTTATGTCGGCGAGGTCAAGCTGCTGGCGCAGCGGCTGACCACGGTGACCTACGAATGTATGATGAAAGGGATCGAGGCGGTGATACCGGGCGCCACCCTGGGCGATATCGGCGCCGCTATTCAGCAGCACGCCGAGGCCAACCGGTTTTCCGTCGTCCGCGATTTTTGCGGCCACGGTCTTGGCCGCGTGTTCCACGACGCGCCCAGCATTCTCCATTACGGACGTCAGGGCGAAGGCGAGATTCTACGAGAGGGCATGTTCTTCACAATCGAGCCGATGATCAATGCGGGCCGCTTCGACGTGAAGATCCTCAGCGACGGGTGGACCGCGGTCACCCGCGACAAGAAATTGTCGGCGCAGTTCGAACATTCGGTCGGCGTCACCGCCGACGGCCACGAAATCTTCACGCTGTCGCCCCAGGGGTATAGCTTCCCGCCTTACGACTAGCGGTCGATCGGGGCCGCCTTAGACGGCCGGGCCACGCCGAGAATATCGACATTCCGGTCCCGGATCAGAGAATGTTCACCCGCCCTGTAGCGATGTCATATACGCCGCCCACGATCATCAGATCACCTTTGGCGACCAAATTGGCCAGGATCGGCGGCGCGGTCTCGAGATAAGAGACATTGCGCCGCACATTCTCGGCCGTGGCTGCCGCCAGGAGGTCGGGGGGATGCTGTGCCTTGGCAGCCATCACGGCCGGCCTGATCGCATCGATCAAACTGGGCAGGTGACCGGGCAATTGCGCGTTCTCGGTGACGTTCTTGATCATCGCGCTCACCGCCCCGCAGGCGGAATGACCGAGCACCATGATCACCGACGTTCCCAGTACCTTTGCCCCGTATTCAAGGCTGGCGAGGCCGTCTTCGTTGACGAAATTCCCGGCCACGCTGACCACGAACAACTGCCCCGGCGGCTGATCGAACACCAGCTCCGGGGCGACCCGCGAATCGGCGCAACCGAGGAGCGCGGCGAACGGAGCTTGTCCCACCGATCGCTCGGCGCGTCCCGCCGAATAATCCCTGTTGGCCGATATATTGTTCGCGTATCGGTCGTTGCCACTGCGGAGCCGCGCCAGCACCTCGGCCGGCGCGACGCGCGGTGACGCAGTCGCCTCCAGCGGCGATGCCGCCAGGGCTGCGGCCGCGGCACCGCCGATCAGGACGCGGCGCCGCGTGAATCGGTTACGAGAGACCATGGTCAACGGCTCCGATCTTGGTTCCTGGGTTGTGATGGCGGTCGATTCCACCCAAGGCGGCATGGGATTGACACCAATTGATATTCAGCGAGACCCGACTCAGGCTCGCCACATTACGGATCGGCAGTAACGGCCACAACCGGTCCGGCCACTCGATGTGCCCTAGGGCAGCCGCTCGATTATCAAATCGCGCGTCTGCCTGATCGTTTTCACCTTCGCCAAGTCCGCGCCCGTCAACTCGAGACCGAATTCGTCGTTGATCGCCTGGCGCAACGCCGCCATGTCATCGCTGGTGGCGCCGAGGCCCTTGGCGAAGCTGGTACTCTCTTGCATGCTCGACGGGTCGATTTCGAAATGGCCGGCGACGATCTCGCGGAGCGCCTCGCTCACGCTTTCCGCCACCAACTCGCTGTCCTGCGCGCGTACGCCGCCGATCAACGACGCACCGACTGCGCCAACCATCGCTGATCCGCCCCCGGCAATCGCCACAAGACGCAAGAATACCCTTCGGCCCCGGATCATGATCACCCTCCGTAATCAAGGGTCTCTTCGATTCACTCGGGATTGCGCCCAGTCTAGCGCGCGTGTACACAACGCGAAATCGCAATCGGCCATCGAGGGCGAATGCGGTGCTCATTCGAGGGCCACCCGAATCCGCCTCGGCGGGGGCGGCCCCTCGTCCCGCGAGAAATTCGTTGCCCTCCGATAACTAAGAGCAAAGTGCCCATGAATCCGCGAAAAACTCTCCTTGGCCTCGTGATCGTCATTGCGGCGATCGCCGGATTGACCGCCAGGGCCGATGCCGACGAGGTCGGGCGGCTGCTCGACCTCATGTCGAAGCGCCTCGGCTTGGTAGCCGAGCAGGCAAAATACACATGGGCAAACGGTGTTCCGGCGCAGGATACGGCCGACGAGCGCCGAATATTGCGGGACGTCGCCGAACAAGCAAGCGCGCAAGACCTGCCGCAAGACCTGGCGGAAAATTTCTTTGGATCTCAGATCACCGCGGCGGGGATTGTCCGCAAGTCGATGTACGATAAATGGGAGGCGGCCGGCCAGGGATCGTTCGAGAGCGACGCCGACAGGGAAGCGGAATTGAACTCGAACCTCGACGCCATGACGCCGGTGCTGCTCGATGCGCTCAAGATTGCCCTGCCGCACCTTCGCGGCAAAACCGTACGGCAGCGACTGATCGTGGTTCCGGACCGCTGGAGCGGCGTTCCGGAGGCCTGGGACGCGGCCATCGCGCCGCTGATGCCGCTCACCGTCGGCGAGCAATAGATATATCCTTCGGCGCGGATTAACGCGCGGCGGCGGGTTGTCCGTGTCGGTCGTTGCGTAAAGTGAGTGCCAGGGCCATTGAAGCTCACACCAACGTGATGTCGTATCACTCCGCGATCGTGGGAACCGAAACCCTGAGAGGAGCGCCCGGGCGCCAACAGCCGAGCCGCCAGATCTTGCCATGGCGAATCAAGGCGAGACCGAGAATACGCACGAAAAACAACCGACCGAGCGGAATATAGCCAAGCTTCCCCATGGCGCGAAACGAGTTTCGGTTGGTCGCGTCGATCAAGCCGAGCATCCGCTTGATCCCGGCGTTCGTGCATTCGAGAACGACATAGCTCCTCAAACGCGGCCCAAGACCGCGTCCGCGATAGCCGGGCTCAACATCGATGAATTCCGACCAAACGTCGCCGTCCTCTCCCTCGAGGACCAGCCATTTTGCAACGTGGCGGGAGGACCCGCCGAGCCAATCTTGCGCGACTAGGTCGTCCTCACCTCGATGGTCCACAATCTCCATCCCTTCCGAAATCGTTCACGTAATCGCGACATCGACGTTCCGTCTTCATCGATCGGCCCGAGATCGTCTTCCGAAATCTCCCGAATGTCGCTGTCGTGCTGCGGCCCCGGAGATACCGAACGGAGATCCAGAGCAATGACGGAAAGAGTTCGAAAATCGAAAACCCGGGTCGGCAGAATGGTCCGCAGCGAAAGGTATGCCACGTGAGAAAGGCCGGATTCTCGACGCCTACGATCGAATCGGGTCCAGAGCGCTTTTGGACGATGAAGAGAAAGCATTCGAGCCGAGGGTTTCCACACGACCAATTGCCGGGCGCATTCAGAACGACGCCATGACAATAGCCTATACGTGGGGCGGGCGCCGCCCCAAGCCGTCACGGAAGCCGATCCCCGCCACCCCATACGCACCGGTTCGAGACCGGGTCGAGACCGGCGCGGATCGTTCCGAACCGCCGCCGCAGAGACATGACGCCGACCTGGTTTGACAAAACGAATCGTGCGCCCCTAACGTAGCAACTCGGCTTCCGCCGCCGATTTCGCGCGCCTAAAGGATCAAGCCATGTCACCTCCCTTGTTTCATATGGTTGCCGGTGCGCCACGCCCGGTGGCGCCGTTCTCCCACGCCGTGGAGGTCGACGGCTGGATCATGCTGACCGGGCAAATGCCGACCGATCCGGACGACCCGGATGCGCCGCTCGCCAATGAAATCGCGGCCCAGACCAGACGCGTCATGGACAATCTTGTCATCGTCCTCAACGGGCTCGACCTTGCCCTTTCGAACGTCGTTTCGGCGCGCGCCTACCTGACCGAGTTCAAGCGCGACTATGCCGCATTCAACGACGCCTACCGGTCCTACTTCCCCACCGACCGCCTGCCGGCCCGCACCTGCATCGGCGTCACCGCACTTGCCGTTGACGCCTTGGTCGAGGTCGACATGCTGGCCAGACGCTAGGTCGAACCATTCTCCACCGGCCATGTCCGGAAACCATGATGACCAGGGACGACCGTCTTCGCGGTCGTTCTTCCAACCGACGTAACCGGCACTATGATGCGCCCATCTGAGGCAAGGGGTTCGGGTGATCGGGGCACCGTTCTGGTGCTCGGCCAGCACAACCGTCAGGCATTGGCGATCGTTCGGTCCCTGCATGCCGCGGGATATCGGACGATGCTGAGCCGCGACGAGCGTCCGTCGCCGACCGAGGCGTCGCGGTGCGTCGATGAAATCTGGCGCCATCCGCCGCTCATCGGCGACGCCGACGAGTTCCCTGGCGCATTGAATCGTTTGGTTTCCGAACGGCCCGATCTTCACACGGTGTTTCCGAGCGGCGATTTGGAAGTGGCGGTCCTCACCGAACTCGGGGGCAGACTGCCAAAATCACTCACCGTTGTCATGCCGGACCGGTCGGCCGTCACGGCCTGCCTGGACAAAATTGAAGCGACCGGTATCGCGGATACCCTCGGCATACCCGTCGCACCCTATCGGGTCGTGACAGACCTGCCCGGGCTTTTCGACGGGTTCCGCGAAATCGGCTTCCCCTGTATCGTCAAGCCGACGCGGCTGCTTCATCGTGTGCACCGCCGCAAGGCCATCATCTGCCGCGACATGGACGGCGCGGACGCGCATTTCCCTGCGTGGCCGAAGGGTCACGATCGGCTCATGGTCCAGGAATATGTCCCCGGTCAGGTCCGATCAATCCAGTTCGCCGCCAAGTCCGGTGAGATTCATAGTGGAATCCAGATCGACACCCTGAGAACCGATTGGCTCGATGGTGTCGGGCTTTCGTCCACCTTTGCCACGGTGCCGCTTTCGGCGCGGTTGTCGGACTGCACCGCGCGACTGGCGCGACACCTTCACTATACCGGGGTCGGCGCGATTCAATTCCACGGCGTCGAATCCGGGCGGTACACATTCCTCGAACTCAACCCGCGGCAATGCGCGCTCTCCGAGTTACCCCGAAGGCTCGGCCTGGATTTCCCGATCTTGGCCTTGAATCTGGCGATGGGCGAGCCGATTGACGTCGAAACGACCGAACCCGGGTACCCGATCGGCGTTCGCGCGTCCTCCGTTCACCTCGATCTCACCGGCATGCGGCGCGCTTTTCGTGGTGGCGAAATCGACCTATGGGGGGCGACCCGCTGGTCCGGGGCGGCGGCGCTGTCGTTCCTCCGCGCACAAACGGACACGGCCTGCAGTTGGCGCGACCCCCTGCCCGGACTGTACGGCTTTTTCGCGCCCCGCCGGGGGTCGCGCAAACCCGCTATCAATTAACTGGGAGGGTCCCTGGACCCGCCGATGTGATCGGGATCGGCCTCCCGGATGGAGGATAACGAGGCGCCCACGACGATCCAGTCAGCACGTCGAATGGAACAATCCGGCGACCCGATGCGAAACCCTCAGTGAGTTGTAGATCTCCACCGCTTCTTCGGTCTGGGCGACTCGAACGTCGAGACCCCGCTGCGCCAACAACTCAAGAGTGGCGGGGCAGACTTGAAGTTCCGCCAATGGCCGGTCGACAAAACGACTACATCGGCGTCGGTCGCCAGCAGTTCCTCGACATCCGCCGGTTGGATGCCGGGAACATGATGGGTGCCGGTTTCGCACCAGTCCCATTCGCGGCCGCCACCGGGATACAGCTTCGCGTCCTTGTAGGCCACGCCGTCATCGGTCACCAATCGGCCCCACGACAGACTCGATATACGAGGACTCGACATTTCGGTGCCCATGGTCTGGATCCCTTGGTCTGAAACCGAGCCAGCCTATCAGATCGGCGGGACGGTAACGAATCGGACCTAGATTCCACGATTGCGCCCTCTTGCGCGGAGGGCCGGATTTGGCGAGAGTCGACCCTCG
>JAAEOK010000016.1 GCA_024244705.1 Alphaproteobacteria bacterium | reverse complement strand
TTGATAATCGTATTCAGTTTTACGTACATCTGGCGCGACCTGAAGTCCGTCAGGTATTTCGGCCTGTGCATAACCACTATCGCGGCTGCATACTCGACACCGGCCGCGAAGCCTTCGTCGAATTTAGCCATCCAGTTTTGATCCCACCTCTGCAGCCAATGCTGCGTAGCCGCACTTGTCGACGTAGTTATCGATCTTTGGGGCGCCAGTCTTGATACGTGACGTCTTGAGTAGGTCCATCATGATAGCTACGTCATGGGCGTCAAGTGAGCGCCCTGGGGCGAGTCGGTCATCTATCCACCAGGTCCAGACCTCGGCAATTGAGTCGCAGCACTCAGTGGCGTCACCATAGTCGTCGTGGCGATCTCCGGTCACGAGCCCGGTCGCCATCTTCAGAACTTCTTCTTTCTTCATGAGCTGGCCTTCTCTGCTGCGCCGTAAGCCTCTCTGCAGATCTCTAGGGCGTTCATGAGCTCTCCTGCGTTCACGACCACCTGGACGCTCTGGTTCCATGGGCGGTCGTCGCAACAAAATGACTTCGCCACATCAGCGAAGGGCTCTAGTGCCTCAACAAGGCGCTCGAACTGTAGCCGCTCTTCTCTCGTCATGATCCGTCCTCCGGTATGGTGAGAATGTGCCCACACTTCGTTGTGTGGTATTCGAATATCCGGT
>JAAEOK010000015.1 GCA_024244705.1 Alphaproteobacteria bacterium | reverse complement strand
ATAGCTCGGATCAAGTGGCACGTATGCTCCACCCGCAACGAGGACACCTGCATGAAAGTGTAGTATGCCTCTCTGTTAGTGGACTGATACTCCGATATGCAAGTTTGAAAAGGCCCTGCGTACCATAGATGGACGCAATCGCCTCAGCCGAGTCATTGGTCATAAGTAGGCCAACCGTCGAGTCGCCTTCAACCTCCAATACTCGCATTTCTCTTGCCACCTTCTCTGCCATGCTTCGGAGCTCCGTGTACGAGATATTCCGCTTCAGACCTCCATATTCAATCAAAGCTATTGCATTGGGATTTGCCTCGGCTTGATCCAGGAAAAACTCGTGCACCAGCCACCCAGGCTTAGGGCAAGGAGCAGATGTTTTGTTCCACTCCACTAACTGCTTCTGTTGCTCAGCCTGGGTGAGTATGTGAAGGTCCCACACTACCTTGTGTGGGTTTTCTACTGCCATCTCCAGCAGGTTTTTAAAACATTCAAAGATCATGACTACAGTGCTTCGATCAAACAGCTTCGAGTTGAAACGCATAACGCCCTTCATACCATCTTTTCGCAACAACTCCGAGTCAGAAATACGTAACAGAATCAATGTGAGATCCATATTTCTTAAAGGCAGTGGATTTTCCACCACTTTTACCACTGTGACACTCTCACTCCTGCTCTGCTCTTCAGTTTGCCATAGAGACTCGAGCTCCATAGCACTCAAAACTTCAATGTCAGATGAATTCATTTGCTTCAGGCCATCAATCAAAGAATCATCAAGGAGGTTGAGCAAAACCTGTGGGAAGTTGGT
>JAAEOK010000014.1 GCA_024244705.1 Alphaproteobacteria bacterium | reverse complement strand
GAAAGCCTAACAAATTAACGTTTGTGCTTTGGAAATCGTCGTTTTGGGCCACGGAACCGGGGCCGGAATTTCGGATTGTAAAACTTACTATCAAACCGGCGAACACGCATTGCAGCTTTGAATGAGTTCGTCAACGACATAATTTCATAGTACCGCAAATCGACGTATTGTGGTACGGTCTACAATGCTAATTATAAGAGTTATCAAGATACAAATAGTACCCCCCTGCCCGGCTAGGAAGACCAGGTAGGGTTTTAAAGACTAACAAAGTGAAGTTTTTGTTTGAACTCCAGAGATCAAAATTCTATTCTATAAGTGCGGAACAGGCTGAGGAGCCGATGGCCGCGACTATACGAAGTGAAGGGGAACGGATCTAAAAGTCCGTTCCTTTTCTATTTTAAGGTGACTGCAATTGTGCTGATAATAAATATTTTTTGTCCTCTTTTAAGATCAGAGTTTTGATTTTTTGAAAACATTCAATATGTTGTATCCAAAAAATTTTACAATACAACATGTAAAATAAGAAAAAAACGACAGCGAATCTCTCCTTTGTCGTCGTTTAATATATTTAAAGCATTTAAAAGATTTAAGAGGCTTTGTAAGCGCTTTAAATATAAGCACTTAAAATTTGTAAAGTGACCCTAATTGTGCTGTAAAGTGACCGCAATTGTGCCGTAAAGTGACCGTGATTGTGCTGTAAAGTGACCCTAATTGTGCCGTAAGGTGACCGTGATTGTGCTAACAGCGGTAAAAAGTGACTATAAAAAACTTGACAATTGTCACTTAAATAATATTATGAAAACCTCTTCCTTTTAGATAATACAATTTTTGGAGGTCATTAAATTTGAATCGCAATGAAGTGATAAAACATAGTGCAGCG
>JAAEOK010000013.1 GCA_024244705.1 Alphaproteobacteria bacterium | reverse complement strand
TTGATCGAGATCGTGTTCGACTGGTCGAGCACGCCGCCGTTGTCGACCTCGTTCGACACCTTGATGCCGGCGTCGCCGGTGTTGTCGATCGAGTTGCGCAGGATGTTCGAGGTCTGGATGATGGTCGCATAGCGGTCGACCTCGGTCTCGACCTCGATGCCCTCGGCACCGGCGTTGAGCACGATGTTGTCGTTGACGTTGATCGTGTTGGCCTGGTCGATGACCGCGAAGCGGTCGGCGTCGGTGTCGATGTCGATGCCGTCCCAGGTCACGTCATTGATGCTGTTGCCGTTGACGTTGATCGTCTGCCAGATCGTGGTCCCGGGGACTCCGGGCGAGTGTGCGTAGGTGGTAACGTCGATGCCGTCTTCGCCGGCGTTCAACACCGTGTTGCCGTTGATGGTGATGGTGTTGGCCTGGTCGACGAAGCCGCCCTTACCGGCCACGGTATAGACCTCGATGCCATCGCCGCTGGTCTCGTCGATCGAGTTGTTGTTGACGTTGATCGTCTGGATGAGCGAACTGCCTGAGTGGAAAGCGGCGTTGTCGACCTGAATGCCGTCTTGGCCCGTATCGAGCACCGTGTTGCCGTTGATGCTGATGGTGTTGGCCTGATCGATGACGCTGCCGTGCCACACCCTGTTGTCGACATCGATGCCAAAATCGTCAACGTTGTGGATGCTGTTGCCGTTGATGTTGAGGGTCTGGACAATCGTGCCCTCTAAATCGGCGCCGTTGAAGACGTCGATACCGGCGCCACCGGTCTCGTCGATCGAGTTGTTGTTGACGTTGATCGTGTTGGCCTGGTCGATCAAACCGCCATTGCGCGCGGCGACCTCGACATTGATGCCGTCGTCGTCGGCATCGGTGATCGTGTTGTTGTTGATCGACAGGGTCTGCACGATGGTGCCCTCTAAATCGGCGCCGGTGAAGAGTTGGATGCCGGTTTCCTCGATGTCGTGGATCGTATTGCCGGTGATCGAGATCGGATCATCGGCGTCGACGAAGGCGCCGAGATAGGAACGGGTATTGACCTCGATCCCGTCATCGTCTGCGACATCGGAGATCGAGTTGTCGCTGACGTCGACGCTGACCTTCAGCGACGTGCCGGGGTTGTAACCGTCGATATTGACCCTGATGCCTTCGCGCAAGACATTGGTCACCGTGTTCTCGGTCGCGGCGAGGTCGAAGCTGTGCGGCGCGTTGTCGGCGGCATAGATCTCGACACGGACGCCGCCATGGACGGTCGAGTCGTGGAGCCGGTTCCAGTTGATGAAGCCGCTCGGCGTCGAAGTGGTGAACAGATTGTAGACGTTGTCACGCGGGTTGTTGACGTTGACCCGGATGCCTTGGCCGCCGGCGCCCGCCAAATCGATGTCGAGGTCCTGGATCCAGAAATTGCTCTCCACATCGGCGCCGAAGACGGCGTGGTTGAATTCGCCCTCCAGATAGAGGTTCACGATCGACGAATTGTCTTCGAACTTGACCAGGCTGGTGAGCACGTTGGTACCGATGATGGTCGGCTTGGTGCCACCCGGGTTGGGCGTGAAATAGACCATGTAGCCCGAATAGGACCCGGTCAGCTTGACCTCCTTGGCCGAACCAACCAGGCTCTGGCCGTCGGCCAAATTGATACCGCCGGCGCCGGCGGTGTAGGCGCCGTTGCCGCCGTCGAGGACGACCAGCGAGTTGTCGCCGCCTTCGTTGAGGGCGCGCAACAGGTACGTCGGGTCGTACTTGACGCCGGACCCGCCGCCGTTGTTTTCGGCGAAGAAGATGGTATCGACCCGGGCGTCGCCGTTGTTGATGAACACCGCCTCGTCGTTGTAGCCGATCCCGGTGATGATCGGCTCGCGCACGATGCGGTCGAGCATGCGCCGGTCGAGACCGGTCACCTTGGGCTGGCTGCCGACGCCCATCGCCGCCAACGGAATCCGCACGATCACCGAGCCGAAGCCCTCGGTCCCGCGCACGTCGTCGTTGCGCACCTCGCCGCCCAGCGTCAGCCGCGAGCCGTCGGTGAGGAAATCGAGGTCGTAGATGCGCGCCTCGATCCGGCCCCGCGGGCCGGCCACGTTCTGCAAGTTGTCGGCCCAGTAATAGAACCCGCCGCCGAAGATGCGGATCTCGAAATCCGGGTCGCTGTCGAAGATCGGCAGCTTCCACCCGACCTCGCCCTCGACCCCGTTCATCGCCCGCTCCTCGTAGGAGCGCAGGCCGAAGCGGTTGGTGTCCATCAGCACGTCGATGCCGATGATGTCGTAGCCGAGCTCCTCGACGTCCTCCGGGTCGCCCGAGGGGAAGTGGCCGTTGACGCGGAAGTCCCAGTCCTCGCTCAGCGCCTCGACGCCGACCCCGCCCTGGAGGAAGGTGTTGTCGTAGCGCGAATCGAGGATGTCGAAGAAGCCGTTGACGCCGAGGATCCATTGCGGGTTGAGCATGGTCCGGTAGCCGAGCCCGATGCTGCCCTGTTCCTCGTCGTCGGTGTTGGCGAAG
>JAAEOK010000012.1 GCA_024244705.1 Alphaproteobacteria bacterium | reverse complement strand
TGGCCTAACCCTAACCTTAGGTCTAACCCTAATCCTAATCCTATACCCTAACCTTAAGCCTAACCCTAAACCCTAAACCCTAAACCCTAAAACCCTAACCCTAAGCCCTAATCCGTAAAGCCCTAACCCTAACCCTAACCCTAACCCTAACACCTATATATCGTTTATATTTAAGTACAATTGCATGTACGTACACTGATTGAAATGTACATCCATATATGGTTTACTCGGGTTAATGCAACATCCTGAGGCTCGGGTTAATGCATCATCCTGAGGTTTAATATACCAATAAATTATCACTGCCATAAATGACATTGAGCCTTACGGGTCATCCTGGGATTACAACCCCAGAAAAGTAAGTAAACGCTAGGAACTGTTTAGACACAGTTCAGGTTAGCTGCATACGACCAGTTGAACAATACATAGGACAAATATGCGACTTCAAGGTGATGCGTTGTTGGGGTTCTATTTTGCCTGCATATAGTGACTCAAAGTTGTGATTGGGATGCAGCGATATGCATTATAGGTTCTTGCACGGTATATTTGCAAGGTAATTATTGAAGTTATAAAGTTATTGAAGTTGATATTTAAGCGAAAATTGTTAATTATACTTAAAGAAATATATGTTAAGATACGTAATAGTTAAGATATATATGTGAAATTGCGTTAACTTTTTCCGGGTAAACCACACATATATGTACACCCTAATCGGTGTACCCTTAGCGAGTGACACGTTACACTTAGAAAAGAAGTGACACCCAATTACGCCAAATAATCAGTAACGCCACAGTTTTTATGTTATCAACTCCACCACTGGATCTTGGCATAACGTATAGTTACTTTCTTACACGCAGCAATAGTGTGATAAGGTTGGGAATTCGGGTAGAGACTTGCCTGTGAGTGATTAGCGAGCGCTACGTGGAGAATCCAGAGAGACATGTTGAACCTTGCCAAATTTTTGCTTCTGGTTTTCTATTTTGGTCTTACGCATGCTGCTTACGACGGATCTACGGTGAAAGAGGTACAGGCGCTGCGGGAGGAACGGGCGCTGCGGGAGAGAACCCTGTATTACCCGAAAAACCCGAAAACCCCGGAAAACCCGATTCAACCCCTGGTTTACCCGGCAGGTTGCCAACCTGGCCACGGATGTAGGCGCGGAAATACGGTGAGACAGGAACAGGCGAAGCAGGCGCTGCGGGAGGAACCGGCGCTGCGGGAGGTACAGGCGCTGCGGGAGGTACAGGCGCTGCTGGAGGAACAGGCGCTGCGGGAGGTACAGGCGCTGCGGGAGGAAGAGGCGCTGCGGGAGGAACAGGTGCTGCGGGAGGTACAGGCGCTGCTGGAGGAAACCCTGTATTACCTGAAAAACCCGAATCAACCCCCACCTCCCCCCCTGGTTGACCCGAAAAACCCGAATCAACCCCCACCTCCCCCCCTGGTTGACCCGAAAAACCCGAGTCAACGACAGGCAGAGGCGAAACAGGCGGAACGTTCGCCGTGGGTGGCACAGCCGTCTCATACCAAATATTATCCCACTGTACTAAATCCCCCCCCTGTACTAAATCCCCCCCCTGGCCCGTGAATGTAGGGCGGCAATGGAAAAGCAATTTCAGGGATCTATGGTGAAATAGGTGGAAATACCCTGAACAGTACCCATCACGGCCCACTTGAAGGATCTACGGAGACAGTGGGAGAGCTATTTGGCGGATCTACGTGAAACAGCAGCTTCAATTCAAATCTCCCACTAGGCAGGAAAAAACTAAAGATAAGGGGAGTTGCGGTTTTCATTAATTGTAGTAGTAGTAGTGGTAGTAGTAGTAGTTGTTGTAGTAGTGGTAGTAGTAGTAGTAGTAGTAGTAGTAGTAGTGGTAGTCGTAGTAGTGGTGGTAGTAGTAGTAGTTATAGTGCTTTAATAAACTTCAAATAGACAAAATAATTCTGTTAACAGTAATTCAATGCCTAAATGGATGGGTGATGAAATTTATTCGGGTTGGACTAGTCTCCCTCCATACTCTCAACCACGCACGAAGTTCACACAAGAAGTAATATCCTTTCGCAGCGGTTAATTTCAATCAATCTTATTCCACTTTTATTGGGAATTACAGAAAATGAGAGAGAGAGAGCTACAACACAAGTTACATTCCTATATAAACATTACAACCTAAGTACCTAGTAACATATGATAAGAACGCTAGAATGCAGCAACAGCAGCCCTTTATGTGCAATAAACTAAATAAAGTCATGTCGGTAATGATACCTCAACCCCGGCTACTCAATCACGTGCCATAACAGTGTGTTAAGGCTTGGGAATTCGGGTAGAGCCAGGGATCTGTGAGTGAATGATTAGCGCTACACAGAGAATTCAAACACAAAAATCGTAACAGCAACAATAACCCTAACCCTAGCATCACAAATCCACATGAATGCACCGCCTACGCTTAGATGCATCAATGTTAATTATTTAATGGCCTAACCCTAACCTTAGGTCTAACCCTAATCCTAATCCTATACCCTAACCTTAAGCCTAACCCTAAACCCTAAACCCTAAACCCTAAAACCCTAACCCTAAGCCCTAATCCGTAAAGCCCTAACCCTAACCCTAACCC
>JAAEOK010000011.1 GCA_024244705.1 Alphaproteobacteria bacterium | reverse complement strand
TATTAGGGCTATACGAAATAAACAATTTCATCTTATGTGATTCAATTATAATAGTAAGACCATGAATTTGCATTTTGTGAATAACTCCTGGAGAAAATAACATAGCACCACCTTGCGATAATGTTTCATAGATAATTTTAGAAATTTCTTGCAACCTATATTAGGTGGTAAGTTTATATTCTGAATAATAAATTTGCCAATGGGATTTATGGTAATGGAAACTCTCAAGTTACATATTAGAAATTATTAAATTTATTAATTATTATTCCGTATCCTCCACCAATTGTGGCCAATAGAAAAATTGTCACAAATATTTTTAGTATAGTAGGGTTTGTAATTTGCGTAAATGAAAGTTTACCCCAAAATTGTATTATTCCTTCACTCCATTTTTTTGCAGCACCCATGAAGAGTGTCCAATACCAGATGCATATTGTAATCAGCAAGAAGACTTCATAGATTACAAAATCTGTTTTATGTAATTTTATTAGCGTTTCAATCATGGATTCCTAACGCCGGCTGTTGAGCCGCGAGACTCGCAAGGATGAAAGCGCTATAGCGATTTTATCCTGAGAATCGCAGTCGGCTCGAACGC
>JAAEOK010000010.1 GCA_024244705.1 Alphaproteobacteria bacterium | reverse complement strand
AGATTTAGGTTATATTTGTTCAATCTGATTGAGTCAAAACGGAAGCATAGCCTTAGTTATGTTGAGGTTTTGATGATTGAGGAGGGGACTAAGATAGCTTGAAGATGGACGTAGATATGTAATAGTTATTGTTTTTCAAGCCCTAAATAAAACTAACCTGAACGAGTCAGAATCATAAAATCCCTAAATCTTACATGTTCTGATTGATTACTAACACTTCAATTCCTGTGAGCATAAGGGTCCGCGAAAAAATAACTTTACAATCTCTTGCTCTCAGTTTTAGGTCGGTTTTGGTCGAGCTGAATGAGTGCTATTTTTCAAATCGCCCGGTGATTTGGAAAATTGCACCAAATCTGACCTAAACCTGAGCGCCCGCCCGGCCAACAGGCCATTCGGACGGGCAATAGGTTGTAAAGTTATTTTTTCGCGGACCCTAAAACTTCTTCTTTTTTTGCTATCTTCAAGAGTTCTGACAAATTTTGCCGTGCTTGTGAATATGTGTAGACTTTCATAAGATTACTCCAATAAAGAGATATTTAGTTTCCCAGT
>JAAEOK010000009.1 GCA_024244705.1 Alphaproteobacteria bacterium | reverse complement strand
GATCCGAAATCTCACCTGGATGGGAAAACGAAACAACTCTATCTTCGTACATGGCGTATCCTTCCTTCTTGGAAATCGGCGACCTCAACATCGCCAGGATACGCCGCCTCTACATCACGCCATCACCAAGATTCGGTTATACCTCGCTTCATTTCCCGAAATAATACTGAAACCTGACCTTGTTGCCGTACCCCGTGATCCCCATCACTCGGATTTGCTAATAGGGTTTGAAGTCAAGTCTGGTTGTCCAAAGAGAACCGGTGAATACGCGAAATCATTAAAGCAAGCAGCCGATTACGTGCTTGGGCGGATTGTTGACCCATCATTCTCCAGCGCCGATCAACAACGAATTCTGAATCGTACAATTGACGCGGTGTTTCTCTTTCCGAGTTATGATGAAAGTTTCTTCGAAGGTGATGCCAAAAAGCAACTTCGGCTGTATGGCATGCACCAACTCGCGGCCCAATTCAAGGTCGGGCGGGCCACCATCGTCAAGACTGGTCTGTCTCTAACGATGGGCGCGGGCGCAAATGATGTCTGGGTTCAAGGTGTCGGTTGGCGGCCTCATGCAAGAGACCGAATCGCCGGAAAACATCAAATCGGCGGTCAACGAAGGAAACCAGGTAATTGAACGAGCGAATGCGCAAGAGCCGCGTGCTGCAAATGTGCAGTATTTATCGCTTTCCGACCCGCCTCCATAACGCTCCGGAGAGACTCTAACCCCCACATCCGTGTCGGCTTCGGAACTTGAGCAAGTTGCTGTCTTAAGAACGAACCCATGCGCATCGAGGAAATCGATGCGCATGGGTTGGAACGAACGAATCCAGGACAACCGTCCCGGCGCTCTTGGGCCCGCGACAACACGCGCCGAAAGATGGTACGCATGACCCGGTTTCTTTTCCGCGCCCATTGACTGGTTTATGACTTTGTCCATCCGCACGCTCCGAGGTTCTTTCGCCGGAGCCGCGACGCCAATGACGAGCCGCCGCCGCGACCCTTGCGGGTGCCGACATGAAGGGGCAAGATCGGGACGCCTCAAGGGTTCGCGTCCATGCCGCTGACAGACGCTCAAATCGCGCGCTTCGATACCGACGGATACCTCTTCCTGCCGGATGTTTTTTCCGCCGCCGAGACCGCGCTGCTCAAGGCCGAGGCGACGCGCCTCTACGCGCTCGACCGCAAGGAGATCTGGCGCGAAGCCAACGGCGCGCCGCGCACCGCCTTCGCCGCCCACCTCTACTCCGAGCCCTACCGGCGTCTCGGCGCCCATCCGCGGCTGATCGCGCCGGTCATGCAGCTGCTCGGCGAAGAAGTCTATATGCACCAGTTCAAGGTCAACGCCAAAGCGGCCTTCGACGGCGCGGTGTGGCAGTGGCATCAGGACTACGGCACCTGGGCCCGCGACGACCTGATGCCCGAGCCGCGGGCGATGAACATCGCCCTTTTCATCGACGCGGTGACGGCGGCCAACGGGCCCCTGATCTTTCTGCCCGGCAGCCACCGTAAGGGAATCATCGAGGCCGGCCACGACCTCGAAACGACCTCCTACCCGCTGTGGACGCTGGACCGCGACTCGGTGCGCGAACTGGCCGAGGCCGGCGGCGTCGTCGCCCCGGTCGGCGCGCCGGGGTCGGTGCTCCTGTTCCACTGCAATCTGGTCCACGCCAGCCCGCCGAACATCAGCCCGTGGGACCGGGTGATCGTCTATTTGAGCCTGTGCGCGGTGTCCAACCACATCCGGCGCTTCAAGCGCGAGGACTGGATCGCCCACCGCGACTTCACGCCGATCGCGCCGCTCGCCGACGACTGCTTGGCCACCTTGACGGTCGATCACCAGGCCGCCGAGTAAGCCCGCTCGTTGCCCTGCGGGCCGTCACCCGCGAGCGGGCGGAGAGGATCGACTTTGAGCAACGACGGGAAGGCAGGGCCATGACGTCGGAAGTATCTTGGCTACTCGAGATGGCGATCAAGGACGGACAGCTGGAGAACCTGAAGGACTTGATCCCGGAAATGTCCGGTCGGGCCGAGGCCCGCGAGCCGGGCACCCTGGCCTACGAATGGACGATCAGCGAGGACGGGTCGACCGGGCACCTCTACGAGCGCTACGCGGACTCCGACGCGGCGCTGACGCATATCGCGTCGTTCAACGAACACTTCGCTGAGCGATTCATGGCGACGGTCGATTCGCTCCGGGTATGGGTCTACGGCAACCCCAGCGCGGCGCTTGAGCGGGAGATGGCTGTCATGGACCCCCTTTATATGCGCGACGCCGGCGGCTTCACCCGCGCGGACAGGTGAGAACCGCGCGCCCGGCGGCAGCAGCGCGGCGGCGCCGGAAAGAATCGACCGCTTGCGTCCGCGCGGATAGCGGGTCTTGCGTATGGCGCGGTCTTGAGAACCACCGCCTTCGCGTCGAAGAAATCGATGCGCCCGATTAGGAACGAACGACTCTAGGGCAACCGTCGCGGCGCCCCGGGACCCGCGACAATGCGGGCCGGAAAATGCTACCTGTGGCCGGAATTTTTCTCGCGCACAGTGACCGCCTCATGTCCCCGTCCCGCCCCACGCCCTGCGGCTTATGTGTCGCGCCAATCGTCGATTGGCGCATGGGCGCGTGCGAGAAATCGGGGTCGGCGAGGACCGGACCGTGAACCGGTTATCCGAACCGCCGATGGCCGGCGAGCGGTCGTGGCTTTTGACGCTCGTGCTGAGCCGGGCCTTCGTCACGCTGATCTTCATGACCTACACCGCGAGCCTGCCGACTCTGGTTGTGGAATGGTCGATGACCGGCGCCGAGGCGGGGACCGTGCAGACCAGTTTTCTGATCGGATTTGCGATCTCGCTGTTCGCGACTTCGTGGCTTTGCGACCACGTCGGCGCCAAACGGATGTTTCTTTGGTTCAGCTGGCTGGCCGCGTTGGCCGCCCTCGGTTTCGCGCTGTTCGCCCGCTCCTTCGAACAGGCGATATGGCTTTATGGCTTGGTCGGCGTGACCCAGGGCGGCTGCTACACGCCGGCGATCATGCTGGTGGCGCAGCAACTGCCGCCGGCCCGGCGCGGCGCCGGTGTCGGCTGGATGCTGGCGGGCATGTCGGCGGGTTACGTCGGGTCGATCAGCCTGGCCCACGGGCTGATCGCGACCGTCGACTACCAGACCGCGTTCCTGGTCTGCGCGATCGGCCCCGTCGTGGGCGCGGTCTTCGGTACCTTCGCCGCGGCCCGGGTCGCCAACCGCATCTCCGCCCCGCCGCCAGAGACGAGCGCATCCTCTCAGTTCAAGGACCGCCGCTCGTTGCTCCTGACCGTCGGCTATACGGGACATTGTTGGGAGCTGTTCGGCATGTGGACATGGGTGCCGGCGTTCCTCATCGTCAGCCTCGGCGGCCGCTTCGCATTGGGCGCCGTCGGCCTCGGCGTCGCGATCGCCATCGCGCTGCATGTCTCCGGGCTGGTCTCGTCGGTCACCATGGGACACGCCTCGGATCGCTATGGCCGGCGCGCCGTGCTGCTGGTCATGGCCATACTCGGCGCGCTGTGCTCCTTCGGCTTCGGCTGGTCCGGCGATCTGCCGCCGGCCCTGCTGCTCGCCTTCACGGTGCTTTATGGCTTCGTCGCACTCGGCGATTCCGGGGTGTTGTCGACCGCCATGACCGAGGCCGTGCCGGCCGCCTATCTCGGGCGCGCGCTGGCGGTGCGCTCGATCCTCGGCATCGGAATCGGGTCGGCGGCGCCGGCCGCCTTCGGGGCCGTGCTGGACGTGAGCACGTCCGGCTGGGGTTGGGGCTGGGCCTTCGTGTTGATGGGTGTGGGCGGCATCATCGCCACCGTCTGCGCGGCCTTGCTTCCGGCCGACGAGAACCGCGCGGGAACAGGGCGGGCCTGACCCTCAGTCGCGGGCAATGCATACACCCTGCGGGCCCCCGCCGACCTTCAGGTCGGTACTTCGGCAAGGTCGTTGATCACCCAGTCTCGGAAGGCGGTGATTTCGGGATCCTGCCAGCGCGCCTCGGCGCAGAGAAAGTAGTAGCCGTTGTCGAGAGGCAAACTATCGGGAAAGAGATCGATCAAGTCGCCATCTTGAATTTCCTGCTGGACGAGAAAGCGATCCATGAGGACCACCCCCAGACCCTCGACTGCGGCGCGGATGGCGAGTTCCCCCGTTTCAAAGGTGGCGCCGCCCGTGGGATCGATCAGGCCGGACAATTCGTTCAGCGCCAGCCAATTGGGCCAGTCCTGGCCGCAAGCGGAAATTTGAAGCAGGGTGACGTCCCGCAGGTCCTCGGGCGCGATTATTCGCCCGCCTCGAAAGGCGGGAGCGCAAAGCGGCGTCAGCGCCTCGCCGCGCACCCTGGCCGACTTCAAGCCCTTGGGCCATTCGGCGGCGTGGAAGGTCGCAACGACACAGTCGTGGGTTCCCGGATCGAAGTCCCACGGATCCGAAAGCATGAGGCTGATCGACACGGTAATCTCGGGCCGCTGCTCGTTGAAGCGCAACAGATTCGGGATAAGCAGGCGGTTCGCGAAGGTGGGCGAGGCGACGACCTCAAGGTTGTGCGCGCCGCGCGGCACCTCGGCGGCAGCCGAGGCAATCGTTTCAAAGGCAGCGCTGATCCGGGGCTGCAGGGCCAAGGCCGCCTGCGTCGGCCGCAAGCCCTGTGCCAAGCGTTCGAAGAACGGCGTGCCGAAGTGGGCTTCCAGCAGCTTGACGTGACGGCTGATGGCCCCGGGCGAGACATGCAGTTCCTTGGCCGCTTGGGCGAAGCCGCCAAGACGGACGGCGGCCTCGAAGGCGCGCAGGGCATTGAGCGGCGGCAGACGCATCGTCTTTCCTTAAGGTTTAGCTTTCCTGAGCCTACGGCTCAGATAGTTTGGTGTGCAATTGATTTCGCGGCCCTCTAACTATTACGGGACGCTCGGATACCAGGAGATGAGAGATGATGCGGCCCCGATCAGAAACGGTCCCCCAGGGCATCGTGATTTACGGCGTAGGCGCGGTCGGTCAGATGGTGGGCCGCCTGGCGGCGGAACGCGGTTGGTCGGTTCATGGCGTCAATCGCGCCGGCGACAAGGTGGGCCGCGATCTTGGCCAGCTGACAGGCGTTGGCGCGCTGGCCGGGCGACCGGTACTGGATGCGGCAAGGGTGGACCTCGGCGCACTCGGCGCGGATATCGCCGTGGTCGCCGTCAGCGACCGCCTGGCGGAAAATGCCGATATACACCACCGGCTGCTCGATGCCGGCCTGAACATCATCTGTCTCGGCACGGAGAGCTCCTATCCCTCTGCCGCGAACCCCGGCCTCGCCGCGGAAATCGACCGGCTGGCGGAAACCCGGGGCGTGACCTTCACCGGATCCGGTCTGTGGGACGCCTACCGTATCTGGACGTTGAAGACTCTGGTGGGGCCCTGCACGGACCTGCGCCAAATCCATCACCGCAGCGTCACCGACGTCAATCGTTTTGGCCCGGAGGTCATCCGTTTAACCAGGGTCGGCGACGAACCCGGCGACGTCGCCGGTGACGGAGAAGGGTCGATCTACCGCGTTCTGCTGCCGCAGATCGTCGAATCCCTGGGCCTCACGATCGAGAGCGTGGACGCACATCTGGAGCCGGTGACGTTTGAGGTTCCCATCGAATGCCCCGCGCTAGGCCGGACCGTCGAGCCGGGGCTTTGCGCCGGCCTGCGCACGGTCATTCGCGTCGCGACCCAAGAGGGTCCCCGCGCCCTGGCCGAAATCGATTTGCGGCTTACGCAACCCGGCGAAGGCGAATGGATCAGCTGGCGGGTGGAGGGTTCGCCGCCCGTGGAAACGCACTTGTCGGGCCTCGATACAGGCCATGCCACGGCATCCAGTGTCGTGAACCGTATTCCGGATGTGCTTGCCGCGCCGCCGGGCCTCGTCACGTGTGACCGCCTACCACCTATGACCTACGTTCCGCCCTCGTCCACTCAACAACCGAAAAGGGGAGCCGCTTGATGCTCAACCGCACCGTCTTGATGAAGCTGAACGACCGGGTTGACAGCGGGGTCATCGCCCGGATGCAGGCCTACGCCGCGCGCATCGGCAGGGAATTGGACGAAGTTCAGTCCTATCATCTGGCCCCCAATCTCGGCGCCGGGGAGGGCGACTTCAACTGGGTGATTCAGGCCTCCTTCGCCAGCGAGGCCGACATGACGGCCTACGGCGATGCCCCGCTGCACCGGGAATTCGTCGACTATTGTGCGCCCTACGCGGAGGACTTCTTGGTCACCTACCACCAAGCGCCCGGGGGCATTGAAGACACCGGCAGCTCGTAGATCCGCGAAGCCGCGCAATCCAAGGCAAGCCGTTTCCTGATTCCGGGCCGCTCGGTGCCGCCACCGCCTGCTCTAGCCATGACCGGTCTGTCGATTTAGGATTGGCCCGGCCGGGCGCGCGCGATCAGCGGAATCCCATAATTTCCCAGTAAAGTGGCGGCAAGATGAATGCACATATCGACACCATCGTTGTGGGCGGTGGGCAAGCCGGTCTTTCGGTGAGCTGGCATCTGAAACGGGTCGGCCGGGAGCACGTGGTTCTCGACCGGGGCAGCACCGGCGACACGTGGCGGCGGCGGTGGGATTCCTTCTGTCTGGTTACCCCGAATTGGTTCTGCCAGCTGCCGGGATTTCCCTATGACGGCGACGAGCCCGAAGGCTTCATGCTGCGCGATCAGATCGTCGACTATGTGGAACGCTACGCCCGAAGCTTTGACCCGCCCTATCGCGAGGGCGTCGAGGTCCGACGCATCGGCCCCTCCAACGATGCTGGCCGATTCGCCCTGGACACGTCCGACGGTGTGCTCACCGCCGATAATCTGATTATCGCTGTCGGCACCCATCAGCATCCGAATATACCGGCATGGGGCGGCAAGCTCACCGACGACATCCTGCGGCTTCATACCCGCGACTACCGAAATCCAGCCCAGCTACCGGATGGCGCGGTGCTGGTGGTCGGGAGTGGACAGTCCGGATGCCAGGTGGTGGAGGATCTGTCCGGCGCGGGCCGCGAGGTGCATCTCTCAGTCGGCGGCGCGGGCCGTATTCCCCGCCGTTACCGGGGCCGCGACATCCTCGAGTGGGAGGCCATGACCGGTTATTTCGAAACGCCCGTCGACGAACATCCGGACGGCAGCGCCATCCGTTTCAAGGCCCACCCCCATCTTTCCGGCCGCGGCGGGGGCCGGACGATCGACCTGCGCCAACTGGCTCTCAACGGCGTCAAGCTGCACGGTCGCGTGGTCGATGCGGCAGGCGACCAGGTGCACCTCGCCGATGATCTGGCGGACAGCCTCGACGCTATCGACAAGGCCTGTTGGGAGGGTCTGTCGAAGATCGACGAATACATCGATGCGAACGATATAGACGCGCCGGAAAGCGAACTGCAGCCGGCCGATTGGCGGCCCGCGCCGGAACCGGCGACGCTCGATCTAGGTGAGGCCGGGATCGGCAGCGTGATTTACGCGACCGGCTTTCACCCCGACTTCCGCTGGATCGACCTGCCGGTCTTTGACGAGCGCGGATATCCGCGTTACGAGCGCGGCGTGACCGACCTGCCGGGGCTCTATTTCGTCGGCCTCCACTGGATGCATACGGCGGGCTCGGGACTGTTCTACCAGGTCGGCCGCGACGCCGAGTATGTGGTCGATCGCCTCTGAAACAACTGCCGGTGCCCCGACGCCTTCGCCTTTGCGCGTACAACGACATAGATTTGCGACGTAGGGGTAGCGGGATGAGTCGGATGATATTGCAGATGAGCCGCGTGACCAATAGAACGCTCCTGACGCTCGCCGTCGTTCAAATCTCTCACGGCCAACTCTTCTGCGGGGCGATTGGTCCTAGGGCAAGCGCTGGGCGGCCTCGACTTCGACAGCAAAGGCGAACATGCGGGTGGCGATCACATCCAAGAGCTGCCCCCGGCGTCCGGGTGCGTCGGGACCCCAGATCGAGAGGATACGCACCGGCGTGCAGAGATTCACCAACACACCCAGCCGCAGATCCGCCAGCGCCGTTTCGATGTCGTAGTCGGAGAGGCCTGCCTGTTGAAGGCCTTCGTGCCAAACTCTGAAGACCTCGTTAAAGTGTTGGATTCGTTCGGCCTCCGATTCGCTGCCCCCCAACAGACGCGAGACATCGAGGGCACCGATGCAGCGGGTGCAGACCTGCCAGTCGAAGATCACCACCTCGTCGTTGGACCCGGCCTCGCCGAAGAACAGGTTGTCGGCGCGAAAATCACCGTGACAGATAGTCTGTGGACGTCGCGCGATCTCTTCGCGAAGCCAATCAAGCTGACCGACCAGGCGTTGCCCGAGCGCTACGGCTTCCGGCCCAACACGAAGGCCATATACGTCTTGGAAAAGCGCCCAGGCGTCCGGGTCGATCGAGGTCAGACGCTCCTCGTTCTCGGGGATCCAGTCAAAACCGCAAAGCGACGGGCTATCCCAGTACTTGGCGTGGAGGCGTGCGATCTGACCGACGGCGGTCAGAGTCTCCTGATCGCGCAGGCCATGCACCTGGTCGCGCACCGTCAAGTGTCCGAGATCTTCGAGCACGATGACGGCTCTATGAGCATCGAAGGCCCCATAATAGAAATGAGGAACCCGGAGGGGCGTTACATCGGCGATTTCGCGATAGAAGCGTATTTCCCGTTCGAACCCCCGCCACTGCTCGATCACCTTTCGTGTGGCCTCGCCTTTGGGTTCGAGCTTCACGATCAAAGAAGCCGGCTCTCCGCCACGCGGCGCGTCATAGCGGGGTCGGCAGCGAACCATAAAGCTCATCATGCCGATGCCCTCGCCGAAATGGCTGACCGCCAGGTCCTCCACTCGACAAGCGATCACGCCGGTTTCGCGCAGAACCGCCGTCATCCAATCCGCTGTGATCTCCTCGATGGCATCAGGGACCGGGACATGGCTGGCGGGATCGGAGATCATTTGCGGTGACTTTCTGCGCGCCGGCAACAACATGCCATGCGAGCCGATTTTCCGCCCATTTTGACGGCATCGCGACTATCGACCCGGAGCAATCATCGTCGGTCATCCTTTGGCGGCTTAAGACCGGACCGTTGACAACAGACGGGAGAACGATCGACCGATGAATTTCGGGAACCATAGCAACAAAGAAAACAGCAACTAAGACTGCCGATAGCTTGGTCTTTTTTGAGCCCACTTTCATTAACCCAAGGGTCTCCGTCGACATCGATTATCGCTCTTGCGGCCGCTGCAATCTACTGGCCAGTGGTGCCCCCGGAGAAACTCGAACGCCCACGTCCTTGCGGACACCGGATTCTGAGAGGTTTGTGGTCTATGGCAAGACGCCGCAAATGATAATCTAATCAGGCCATCACCGCGAATGTGCAAGAGGTTGTGCAAGTCATCGCCTATGTGACGGTCGTGGTTGAAACGCGTGACGTAGGGACCCTGCCATGAGCCAAATGAATTTACATCCGCGACGCACAATGTGGGCGACGCTGCTGGTGTTGGCCGTCGTTCAAATCCTGTCGTCGGCCGCACTCGCCGACGAGACCGCGCCCGCGTGGCAGACGGTGCTGGAAAGGATCGTCGACATCAACTCGGGCACGCAGAACGTTGAAGGTTTGGATGCGGTTCGCGCCGTGCTGATCCCCGAATTCGAAAAGCTCGGTTTCGAAGCCGCCGTTCACGATCTCGACGACGGGCACAAGCTGGTCTCCATGGCGGTCCCCGGCGGCGCGCCCGAATTGCTCCTGATGGGTCATATCGACACCGTCTTCCAGAAGGATTCCGCGTTCCAGAATTACGCGACCAGGGGGGACCGGATCTACGGACCCGGCGTCATCGATATGAAGTCTGGAATCGTCATGATGCTCGACCTCCTGAGGAAATTCGAGGGCATCGAACGGCTCAAGAAGTTCATCGTGATCCTCAGCGACGACGAGGAGATCGGATCGCCGTATTCGCGATCGCTGGTCAAGGAACTGGTCACAGGGATCAAATCGGGGCTGGTGTTCGAACCGGGGCTGCCCGACGGCGCCGTGGTCACCAGCCAATCCGGCGTGCTTTGGCTGACCCTGTCGGTGGAAGGGAAGGCGGCGCACGCCGGCCTCGAGCCCGAGAAGGGACTCAACGCCTGCGTCGAGCTAAGTCACAAAGTGGTCGAGATCTCGACGCTCAGCGATTATGCCAAGAAGCTCCCGGTCAATGTCGGCGTGATCGACGGCCGGTCAAAACCGAACGTGGTCTGCGAACGGGCAGAGGCCAAGATCGATATCCGCTACGTCGACAAGGAGGATCTCGATCTCACGGTCGCCAAGATCCGGGACATCACCGCCAAGAGCTACGTCTACAACGACTATCTCAAGGCCGCGCCGACGGCCGAGTTGGAAACCATCGTCGCCGTTCCCAGCATGCCCGAGGCCCGCACCGCGCGCCTCTTCGGCCTTCTGGAGGCCGCCGGCGAAAGCATCGGCCAGACGGTCGCGGGGCGCCACGTCGGCTACGCCTCGGACGCCAACCGGTTGGCGCAAACCGGCATGGATCTGCTGGTCGGGCTCGGTCCCTACGGCGCGGGCATGCACACCGACCAGGAATACCTGACGATCTCGACCTACCAAGAGCGCCTCGCGCTCACCGAAGCACTGGTCGGGGAAATCTTGAAATAGCGGCGGGCGGTCGCGCGACCACCCGCGCAAGTACGGCCGTCGCTCAATCGGTGACCGGTTTCATGAAGGTTAGGCCGCCGCCTGCGGGACACGATGATCGTGGCCGCGCCTTCGGCGACCGGAATCACCCGCCGCGCCTGCCCACGGATAAATCTGAATTCGAATCGGACACTTGTAGGGTCGATCCGTCCCGGCGCATACCCCGTTCAGGATTGTCTCGAAAGTTGGCGTACCAGCTCGTGCCGAAGGATCTTGCCGGCCGCGTTGATCGGCATCTCCTCGACAAAGTAGATGCGTTCGGGGCAGCGGTAGCCCGCAAGACGGCACTTGCAATAGGCGATGATCGCCTCGGCATCCGCCCCTTCCCCATCCGGCACGATCGCCGCTACGACGACCTCGCCCCAGGTCTCGTCGGGCAGCCCCAGAATCACCGCGTCGCGGACACCGGGCGCCTCCAGGAGCACCGGTTCGACTTCGGATGGATAGACGTTCTCGCCGCCGCGTATGATCATGTGTTTCTTACGCCCGGCAAGGTAGACATATCCGTCGGCATCCTGGTAGCCGAGGTCGCCGGAATAGATCCATCCATCCCTAAGCGTATCGGCGGTCTCCACGGGCAGGTTCCAGTAACCGGCCATGGCCGTGCCTGACCGGGTGACGATCTCGCCGATCTCGCCCCGCGGCACCGGCGCGCCTGAATCGTCACAAATCATCAGATCGACGCCGATGCTCGGGCGTCCGACCGATCCCAGCCGCCGCGGAGCAATACCCGCCAATGCGTTGCGATGATCCTCCGGCGTCAGCACGGTCTGGGGCAGATCCTCGGTCTGTCCCAGGAACTGCACTAAATCGCCTCGATAGATGGCCATCAACTTGTGCAGCAGCGGCAAGCTCATGGGAGCCGCGGTATACATGATCAACCGCAACCCTTGCAGCGCTTGCGGCGAGAAGTCGTCGCGGGCCAGCATCATACTGAGAATCGTCGGCACCGTATTGATGAAGGTGACGTTGTGCTTCCCGAGCGCAGCCATCGTCGTTTCATAGTCGAATTGCGGGAGCAGTACCTGGGTTGCTCCCCGCTGCAGCGCGGCCAAACTGAGAATGAGGCATGAAATATGAAACATCGGCGTCGTCATGTGCATGACGTCGCCCGGCCCCAGCCCTAGTTCGTACATGATCTTGAGGGCGCGCAAATTTGCAGTGTATTGGTCGATGACCGCCCCCTTCGGTCTGCCGGTGGTGCCGCCGGTGTAACAGATGGCGAACGGGCTCGCCGGGTGCGGGTTGGCCAGACGGACATGCCCTTCGGCCGCTCCGGCGTCCAATCCGATCTCGTCGTCGTCATCGATCCGCCGCCAGCCGAGTTCCAGGGACTTCGAGAGTTCGTTCGCCGCGCCGGCATAGCGGGAACTTGCGAGCAACAGCCGGGGACTGGAATTTTCGATCTGATAGCGGAATTCGGGCGATTTCTGACGGTAATTCAAGGGTACGGCGACGGCCCTCAGCACGCCCAGAGCGCACAGTGACTCGAGAAAATTAGGGCTGTTGACGTCGAGGAGCGCCACCCGGTCGCCGGCCGTAATGCCCAGGCCCTCAAGATGATGTGCGATAGCGGCGATATCGGCCGCGAATTCCCGAAACGTCACGCTTCGCTCCGGCGCGATTGCACACGTCTTGTCGCCGAAGCTGTTTGCCGCCGCCTCGACGAGCGCCGGAATCGTATAAGCTGCCAGGTTGTCCATCGCCGGTCTCGCGGCCAGGCGTCACGTGGCGTAGCGCGACTGAACCCACTTGATCGCCGCCGAAAATCCCTCGCGGTCGAACCGCTCGAGGAATTCCGATTTGAGTGCGTTGGGGGTGACGTTGGTGATGACGAACGCCTCCGTGCCCATCGCGACACAGGACCGGAACCCCATGATCTCGTAGGACCGGTTCACCGCCGATTTGTTCTGATGCCAGGTCTCGGGCGCGAATCCCATCAGCCGCTTCGCCATGCGGGTGACCGTTGGTTCCAGTTCCTCCGGTGCACAGACACGGTTCAGAATGCCGTACTGCATCGCGGTTTCGGCCGAAATCAATTCGCCCGACAGCAGAATATGCTTTGCCTGTCGCATCCCCAGCACCCACGGGCTGATCAGGAATGGCGGTGCGTCGGAAAGCAGGACTTCCGGCTCGCCCAATTGCGCGCTGGTATCGGCATACGCGAAATCGCAAGCCATCGCGAGCTCGAACGCGCCTCCGAGGCAGTGGCCTCGGATGGCCGATATCACCGGTTTCTTCAACTCCCAAACCGCCCAGCAGGCCGCGTTGCCCACCTCCACGTATTCGCGAAAAGCGTTGGGCATGGGCTCGGCGAGGTCACCACCCAAAGCCGCGGTCAGATCGTATCCAGCCGAGAAATTGCCGCCTTCGCCGCCGAGGATGACAACGCGTGCCTCGCTGTCGCCTTCAGCGTCGCGCAGTGCGGTCTTGAGCTCTCGCCACTGCAGAAGATTGAAGGCATTGAGGACATTCGGGCGATTGAAACTTATCCATGCCAAACCATCAGAGTGGATCACGTTCAGTGTTTCGTATTGTCCCAACTCACCGCCTCCCAAGCACCTGTGATACCGCGTCGATCGGCGAGAATGTCATAGGCCCTCGATACCGATCAAGCCGCGCCGACGGCCGAGTTGGAAACCATCGTCGCCGTTCCCAGCATGCCCGAGGCCCGCACCGCGCGCCTCTTCGGCCTTCTGGAGACCGCCGGTGCAAGCATCGGCCAGACGGTCGCGGGGCGCCACGTCGGCTACGCCTCGGACGCCAACCGGTTGGCCGAGACCGGCAACCACTTGTGGGCGGAGCAGTTCGATCGCGAACTCGAGGATATCTTTGCCGTACAGGACGAGATCACACAGAGGATCGTGGGCGCATCGCAGCCCGAGATCGGTGCAGCCGAGTGGGAGCGCGCGCGGCGTAAGTCACCCGAATCTCTCGATGCATGGGCGCTCTATCACCAAGACATCCACCATCTCTATCGATACTCCAAGGCCGACAACGCCGAGGCCCGCCGGCTGTTTCGACAGGCGGTTGAACAGGATGACCAGTTTGCCGACGCATACACGATGCTGGCTTATGCGTGCTTCATGGCGGTATTCGACGCTCTGTCGAACTATCGCGTCGACCAACTTGCCGAAAGCTTCGAGGTGGCGCAGAAGGCGGTCCGGCTCGACGACAAGGACGCGACGGCCCATGCCATCCTGGGACGGGTCTTGTCGATGCGCCACCAGCACGACTTGGCGATCGCCGAATGCGACAAGGCGATCGAGCTCAACCCGAATCTCGCCCAGGCCCAGTTTGGCCGCGGCTTGGCGCTGGTCCTGGCGGGGCGGCCCGGAGATGCCGTCGTCAACCTGGAAAATGCGGCAAGGTTGAGCCCGCGCGATCCCAACTATTATGCCTTTCTCCTCGTCTTCGCCTGGGCGACATTCTGCAGGGCCGATACGACAGCGCGCTGGCATGGGCGCGCCGGGCCGTCGCGCAGCCCAATTCAGGCGTGTGGGGCAACGCGTCCCTGGCCATCGCGTTGGCCCATTTGGACCGCCGCGAGGAGGCGCGGGAAGCGCTCGACGTGCTGATTGAAGAAAAGCCGGACATGGCACTCTCCTTCATCGAGGAGACCCTGCCCTTTCGGCGCGAGTCCGATCGCCAGATCTTCGAAGACGGCCTGCGTCGCGCCGGCTTGGCCGCGTGAGGCCCATCACCGCAATGCGTTCGCGACCATGTCTGGATCTGCGAAGGGTTGTCGGATGCCGCGATCGATTCGGTGGTGGCGCTCGCGCCGGCCTCGGGTCGTTGGCAGTGCGTAAATGACACTTGGTTCGGGAATCATACTATCCTGTCGAGCCTTGTTGATCGGCGTTCGGTGCCCGACACCACCCAGGTCCGAGCGGGCCGCGCATTCAATATTCGACTATCGCTAGAGACATGTGATGAGCAACAAATCCGACCAAAACAAACAATCCGCACTGGCCTTCTACGACCTGATGTTCAATCAGTGTGAGCCGCGAGGAGCCATCGAACGGTATGCCGGTGACACATACATTCAGCACAACCCGGAAGTAGCCGATGGCAAGGAGGCGTTTATCGAGTACTTCGAGCGAATGGCGGCGGCGTACCCCGGTAAGAAGGTCCACTTTAAACGGGCTATCGCCGAGGACGACCTGGTCGTACTCCACTGTCATCAGGAGTGGCCGGGTGACATCGACTACGCGGGCATGGATGTCTTTCGCTTCGACGAGAATGGAAAGGTGGTCGAGCACTGGGATGTCCTGCAAATAATCCCGGAGAGCTCAAAGAACAGAAACACGATGTTCTAGCGGCGATACGGGCATCCGCTCGCGCCTGTGAGCCGAAGACGAGGCATCGCCCGGCTCAGGTGAGAGCTGACAATGGCCATCCCGCCGACATCGTTTTGGTCACAAACTTAAGAACTCGAAAGTGCCCCCGGGGAGACCCGACTCCCACGTCCTTGCGGACAACAGATTTTGAGTGTGTTGCGGTCTCTGCCAACAGCTTGAAAAATAATGCTTTTCTCAGGCCATCGCTGCGTATGTGTGAAAAACTGTGTAAGTTTTGGTCAAATATGAGCGGTTCGACCTAAAGGATTTACCTTCCTGCGGGTGCAGCATCACTTCAGCCCCGCTTTCCGTAGGCTGCTTATTACGCGTTCGGTCACCGCTTGATCTTTGTAAGGGAGCCTTTGCCGCCAAGCGTCGACGGAGGTCCCGGGGCTCAGCCTCTTGAACTCCGCCGTCTCGGTTCGGGCTTCCTCCGCCCACCCCAGTTCGCTGTAACTGGCGGCCAAATAGACGTGGGCCGGGAAGTAATCCGGATTGCGGTTGCGAATTCTCTTCAGCGCTTCTATCGCCTCTTCATGGCGACCCAGCAGGAAATACGCGTGGCCTAAGTTCCACAAATACTCGATTGGATACATCGGATTGAGGCGCATTGCTTTCTTTGCCAACTCGATCGTCCTATCCGGTCTTCCGGCCCAGGTCAGAATGCCCCCCAGCCCTGCAATCTGATCGGCATCGTTTGGACTGAGAGCGATCGCCTTCTCCTGCTCGGCGACGGCCCTCTCATGCTCCTTTCGCCAAAGATAGACCTCCGCCAAGACCGCGTGGCCCAGAGCCAACGATTCATCCAGGGCGATCGCCCTTTCGGCAAACTCAAAGGCCAGCTCGAGTGACCGGGGATCCTGGCTCCAACCCATCGACCATTCCTGGCTGTAGGTGAAACCGAGGAGCGCATAGGCCGCCGCAAACTCGGGGTCCAGATCGATGGCCCTCTGGTGCATTTGCCTTGCTCGAACATTGGCCTCTCTTGTCGGGCCGCTGAAATATTCCCATCCCCGCAAGTAGTAGTCGTAGGCTTCCATGTTGTCGGTGTATTTGCGTACCAGGCGTCGTTGCTCGTCGTCCGTCAACTCCACCGCCAGGGCCCCGACGATATTCCGTGTCACCTCGTCTTGCAGGGCAAAGACGTCCTTCAGGTCGCGATCGTACCGCTCCGCCCATAGATGCCCGTCGGTGAACGTGTCGACCAATTGGGCGGTGATCCGCACCCTTTGGTCTACCTTGCGGACACTGCCCTCCAACACATACCTTACGCCGAGTTCCCGCCCCACTTCCGCTGTCTTGATCGCCTTGCCCTTGAAGACGAATGCGGAGTTGCGGGAGATGACAAACAGACCCGAAACCTTGGAAAGATCCGTGATGATGTCGTCTGTCATGCCGTCGGCGAAATACTCCTGCTCCTCGTCGCCGCTCAGATTGACGAACGGGAGGACGGCGATCGAGGGTTTGTCGGGCAGCGGCAGCGCCACCTCACCGACCTGGGCGGGCCCGACGTCTGGTATCCAGGGACGCCACCAGAGCGCTCCACCCACGACGAGGGCCAGCACCGTGACCGCCGCCATGACGACCGGCCGCGTCCGGCGCGCCGATGCCGGGCTTATCGACAGTAGGGGCGTGACGAGTTCGGCTGCCTTGTCGTCGAGCACGACGCGATAGACCGTCACCGGCTCGGCGATGTTCTTAACCGTCTTTTCCCCCATATGCTCGAACGTCAGATCGAGTTTGTCCTTCACTTGATCAAAGACGTTGCGCGCCACGCAGATGCCGCCGGGCTCGGCCAGCCCTTCCAGGCGCGAAGCAACATTCACTCCATCGCCGTAAATGTCGTCGCTCTCGACGACGATGTCGCCGACATTGATTCCGACGCGATAGGTGATCCGCCGATCATCCGGAATGTCGGTGATGTTTCCTAACATCGTGTGCTGGATCTCTACGGCGGACTGCACGGCTTCCACGACACTGGGGAACTCGGCCAGAAGCCCGTCGCCCATCAGCTTGACGACTCGCCCATGATACTGAGCGAGCTTGGGTTCGATCAGCTCTTCGCGATGGGCCTTCAGTGCGGCCAGCGTGCTCGTCTCATCCTTTCGAACAAGACGGCTGTAACCGACTGCGTCTGCGGCCAGAATAGCGGCAAGCCGGCGTGCCATGGCCAATCTCCTGCGGAAAGAAGACTAACCGACGAGTCGGGGTAGATACATGCGGTAGATCAACGCTGATATGACCAGCATCGGCGCCGAACACCATCCCGTCGGGCGTCCAAATAGGCTCGGTTACGGGCGACTAATCGACGTCGAACGTGGTCTCTCTGAGCGGTTCGGCCTATAGCTCATTGGTGCCCCCGGGGAGACTCAAACTCCCACGTCCTTGCGGACAAATGATTTTGAGTGTGTTGCGTTAAACTCAACATATTGTTTTATTTAATATATCTGGCTCCAAAATGTGTATGTGTAAGAAACTGTGTAAGTCGCAGCAAATTTAGCGCAGGGAGTTGATGGGTCTGCTGTCGCGTGAAGAGCCGACATTGCCCAGATCCCTGCAATAGATCGCCTTTTCACCCAAAGCTGAAGTGGAAACAACCCGCGAAGCTTGGTCGTCGATCCGTATTGCGGCGTTTCACTTGCCCCTGAGGTCGCGTGCGTCGACATCGCTTCGAGCTTTGATTTGCAATACCGACATCAAGGGTGCGTCGAGGGATGTGTGGCCATGATAGGAGCAGCCGGTGAAGCTAGTCATTCCGGTTCGTGATGTATCGATGATCAAAACTGGGAGAAACCAATGACCGAGGCAATGGCGCTTAGCGATGGCAGGACGCTGGCATTCGATATGTATGGCGACCCGGATGGGACGCCGGTGATCTTTAGCCACGGATTTTCCGATTCTCACGTGATCCGAAACCCCGACGATAAACTGACCGCATCGCTTGGCGTGCGTTGGATCGCCGCAGACCAGCCTGGCGTTGGCGGATCGAGCCCGAAGAAGGGGCGTAAAATGGTGGATTGGGGATCCGACATGGAAGAACTCGCGGACCATCTTGGTTTGCATCGGTTCAACGCTGCCGGTCATTCCGGCGGCGGACCACACGCACTCGCCGTTGCTTTCCATATGCCCGATCGCGTCGGCAAAGTCGCGCTGGCGTCACCGGTGGCGCCTTTCGATGAGCCCGGCGTCACCAAGATGCTCGTGATGAAAGACCTGAAGACGATCGCTAAGCTGCGGCACCTGCATCACCTTGTTCGATGGTTAATGCACTCTGACGCGACACGGCTCGAAAAGGACATTCCGTCCTATGTCGAATCGGTCGCGGATGAATTGCCTAACGAAGCCAAGACAATGCTTCGCACTCCCGAGCAGGAGGCGCTCTTCGAAGAGAACTTCCGCCTTGGCTACATGCAAGACGAGGAGGGTGTCTATGAAATGACAATGGCGTTGTGGGACTGGGGTTTTTCGCCGCAATCGGTTCGCCAACCGGTCGATCTCTTTTACGGAACCGATGATGACATTATCTCGCCCAACATGCCTCTCCACCTTTGCAGCGAACTCCCCAACTGCAATTCGCACGCCTGGGAAGGTGCGGGGCATTACGGGTTTGTGGATCGGGACAACTGGATCCAGTTCGTGACTGCCGCCGGGCAGTTGCCGAGCTGACATGGAACTGGATGGAGAGCGCGACCGAGTCGCGCGACCTTGTCTTTTGACCTGTTGATTTAGTTGGTGCCCCCGGGGAGACTCGAACTCCCACGTCCTTGCGGACAACAGATTTTGAGTGTCTTGCGGCTTAAGGCATCGCCGCTATGAATGTGTACGAAACGGTGTAAGTGCCAGCTGACTTTCGTCTGGTGAATTGATGCGTCTGCTTTGGTCCGATGAGCGGACAATGCGCGACCGCCGCTGCAACGACGGCTTATGACTCAAAGCGGACAAGAGAAAGCTATTGCGGTACTGCACCCGGTTTGTGCCGAACGAACGGCGAGTAAACGGGAGCGTCCGAGACAAGTCTTTTCGTTTCATCGAAGTCGTGGTCACGGTTGTATTGGACTAGGGGTCTCGAAGAGAGTGTCTCCAGCACTGCCGCCCAGCGATTGGAGTAGGCATCCAGAGTGCTCAAACCGCTTTCGTGGCCTTCTATGAAGGCGACACCGCCGACGCCATGAAATATCTCGGGTTCGAAAACATCAAAGCCTAAGTATCTGAACGAGAAGAGTATAGGCCAAAGATGAAGGCGCGTGTCTCCTTCCCTGCCGTTATGAGAGCAGGCTTCTTCGCTCGCGCCAGTCGTCACACACGCGATCATTTTCGTTCCACAGCAGATTCCCGTGTCATAACGCATGATGCTTCGATACATGCGGCCATACACGAAAACCCGGTCGATCCAGCCTTTGAGGATAGCGGGCATTCCGAACCACCAGAGCGGGAAATGAACGACGAGCAAATCGCAATCTAGCAAGCGTTGTACTTCCGAATTCACATCCGGGGGCGTGGTTTCATTCTCCGCGTTGAAACGCTGTTCGGTTTGAGTATGAAACACCTCCGCGTTTTTGCGAGACCTGTAGTGATGCGGCCCCTCACGCGGGTCGAAATCCATGGCGTAGAGATCAGACAGCGTGTGTCGCCATCCGTGGGCTTCGAGCACTCGTTGCGAGGTGTTTGCCAAATGTCCATTGAAAGACTTTGCCTCTGGGTGAGCTAGAACGATGTGGGCTTTCATTCGGTTGGTCCTTGTCACGCCATGTCTTTAGGATGTCTCGTTCCTGCCTTATCAGAGTTTTTTCTCGAAGTCTCCTGTCGGGTCGTTGACGACACTCCGGGGAAAGCTGCTCATCGGCGCCAAGATCGTACGTCATGGCCGTGACGTCAAAATCCAGGTCGTAGAGGTCGCGATCCGCCGGGCTCTGTTCGCTGAAATCCTGCGCCTGATTGACCGCTTGCGGCCAGCCACTTTGCCACCATGACGACGGTCCACTCGGTAGAATCAGGTCGATAAGAAGCGGGTTACAGCTTGGCGTGCCGATCTTCGGCCGTATCCGCTGTAGATTTCCTATAGAACGCGCTTCGTGCTACCATCATCGCCAACCTGGGACAGCCATTTGGGGGATCACCGGCCGCCGCTTCCCCAAGGGCATGCGGCTCGCGGCCGAATCTTAGCGGCGGCATGACGCCGTGGCGCCGTCCTCGACCTGCCGCTGAGAGGTCCGTGAATCGGTTACCGAAATGCGGACGTCAGCCGGTCGTGCCGGAAAGCATCGGCGATGCCGGCCGAACGACACGTCGATTCTTCGTCCATAGGGATATCCATTATTGTGACCGCGCCTCAACATCAGCAGGGAGAGTCTGCCCCCAAAGGAGGGACGAGCCATGCCCAAGGCGAGCAGATCCCGTGAAGGGCGTCTTCGCAAGACGAAGGCACAACTGATCGATGAACTCGAGACTCTCGAGCGTCGGATCGCCGGCCCGGAAGGCGGCGGCACCTTGTTGACCGATGTGATCGAGAGCATTCCCGAAGGCTTCTCGTACTACGACGCCGATGACCGCCTGGTTCTGTGCAACAAGGCCCACAAAGACATTTTCGGCTATTCAGACACGGAAGCTGTACCCGGCGCTTCGTACGTCGACCTGATCCGGCTCGATATCGCACGGGGAATCGTCGTCCGCAATGAGGAGGGCGGCGATGGCTATCTGCGGCGGCGCAAGAAGCGCCGTCGACAAGCTGCAGGCGCGTACGAGATGCAATTGGCCGACGGCCGCTGGATACAGATCCGCGATTGCCGGACGGCGTCCGGCGGCCTGGTCAGCATCCAGTCCGATGTCACCGGACTAAAGCGCGCGGAAAAGGCGCTACGCGAGAGCGAGCGGCGTTACGAAACCATCACCGCCAATATCCCCGGCGTGGTCTATGAGCGCGTGCTGCATCCCGATGGCGGTATCAGCTTCCCGTATGTGAGCGCCGGCCTGCGCGAGACCCACAGCCTCGATCCCGAGGAGGTGATGCGCGATCCCGCAGCCTGGAGCACCACGACGCATCCCGACGATCGCGAACGCCTGGAAAAATCGAATGCCGAATCGCTCGAGAAGCTCGAGGATTGGAACCTGGAATACCGCATCGTCGCCCGCGACGGCACGACGAAGTGGCTGCGCGGCACGTCGCACGTCCGGCGCGACGCCACCGGCGACGTGGTCTGGGACGGCGTCCTGCTGGACATCACCGAGGAACATCTGAGCCAGCAGCGAATTTCCGATCTGGCCAAGTTCCCGTCCGAGGATCCCAACCCCATCGTCCGGGTGACGCCCGAAGCCAAGGTGCTCTACGCCAACGATGCGGCGCGCGCGGTGTACGGCCTGGTCGTCGGCGGTAAGCGGAGTATGCTGACCCGGAAGCTCGGCAACGCGCTGGAGGCGTCTTCGCGCGGTGGGAAAGGCCAGGAACAGGAGTTCACGAGCGGCGATCGGATCTTCGCGTTCGTATTCACGCCGGTCCCTGGCAAATCGTATATCAACGTCTACGGTCGCGACGTCACCGAAGAGCACCGTGCCAAGCAGGAGCTGGTGACGGCGCGGGAGAGGTCCGCTGCCGCCGAGGCCTTACTGCGGGATGCGATCGACAATATCTCCGACGGATTCGTGGTCTACGATTCGGACGGGCGTCTCGTCACCTGCAATCAGAAGTGGAAGAATATTTACGGCTATTCCGCCGAAGACGCCGCGCCCGGCGTGAAGTACGAGGACCTGGTCCGCCTCGACCTCGCGAAAGGCGTCGTCGCCGATCAAAGAGGTCAAGCGGAAGCCTATTACAAGCACCGTCTCGCATACCGGAAAGAGCAAGAGGGGGCCTTCGAGGTCGAGCTCGTCGACGGACGCTGGATCCTGATCCGCGAGCGCCCGACCTCGAGCGGCGGCCGTGTCGGCATCCAAGCCGACATCACCGAGCGCAAGCGGGCCGAAGAAGCGCTGCGCGAGAGCGAGGAACGCTATGCCCTGGCCATGCGCGCGATCGACGAGGGGGTCTATGAATGGAACGTCAATACCGAGGAGTTCTACTACTCTCCGGGCGTCCGCGACATTTTGGGATTGCCCGTCGAGGAGGTGAAATCGCGCGAGGATTTTCTCGAACGCATCCATCCCGACGACCGGCAGTGCTACCGGGACGCCTATGTCGCGCTGTTCAAGGGCGAGACCGAGCGCTTGAACTGCGACGTGCGCTATCGCGACAGCGAGGGTGACTGGCGATGGACCCGGCAGCACGCCGTCGTCGTGCGAGACGAGAAGGGCGGCGTCCATCGGGTCGTCGGAGCGAGCGGCGACATCACGGAGCTTATGCAGAGAGAGCAGGCGCTGCGTGAGAGCGAGCAATTCCTGGCGACGGTCCTCGATAATTTACCGGCCGCAGTGGGGCTCAGGGATCGCAACGGACGCTATATCCGAGTTAACCCACAGTATGAAAAAGCTTACGGAGTGACCAATGACGTCGCCCGCGGAAGGACGCTGCCTGAAGTGCTTCCGAAGAATACGGCCGAAGAATATGCCGCGCTTGATCGCGAGGCCATCAAGCAGCGCCAAGCTGTCGTACGCGAGCTGACGGTCAAAGAGGCTGACGGCGAGCACATCGTTGTCGCCACGTATTTCCCGGTTCTGGATCCTTCGGGCGACGTAATCGCTACCGGTGTGGTGGACCATGACATCACCGAGCGCAAGGAAGCGGAGCAGGCCCTCAGGCAGAACCAAGCCTTGTTCGATCAGGCGGCGCAGCTGGCGCACTTGGGTCACTGGGCCCATAACGAGGTCGAAGACAGGGTGATCTATTGTTCCGAAGAAGTCGCCCGGATTCACGGCGTCACGGTCGACGAGCACCTAGCGAGCCTCTCCAGCACCGAGAAGGACATAGAGCGGGCCCATCCCGAAGACCGTGACAAGCTCGGACGAGTCCTTCGGCAAGCCCAGAAGCAAGCGACCGCCTACGACGTCGAATACAGGATCGTGAGGCCGGATGGAGAGATTCGCCACGTCCGCGAGATGGGAGAGCCGGTCTTGGACGATTCTGGCTCACTCATCCGCTCGTTCGGAACGATTCAGGACATCACTGAGCGCAAGCGGGCCGAGGAGACATTGCGCGATAGCCGTGAAATGCTGTTCGCCGTGGTCAATGCGGTTCCCGCAATGATCAACGCTAAGGACCGGGACTCACGCTACGTGTTCATCAACCGCTATCAAGCGGAGCTCTACGGCGTCTCGGAGGACGAGGCGATCGGCAAGACCGCGGGAAACCTCTTGGGACGCAAGTATGGCGCGCAAACCAGGCGATTGGACCGCAAGGTGATCGAAAGCGGCGAGGCGCTGCCTCACTATGAAGAGGATCACACCGACGCGCACGGCGTGCGCCGGGAGCTGCTTGCCACCAAGGTGCCGCTCAAAGACAAGGAAGACCAAGTCCGTGGCATCGTCACGGTCGCCCTCGATATCTCCGACCGCAAGCGCGCGGAGCAGGCGCTCAAGGAGAGCGAGACCCGGTTCGTGCAGGCGGCGCGGCTGGCTAACCTGGGTCACTGGGCGTGGGACGAGATCGAGGACAGGTGCACCTATTGTTCGGAAGAACTCGCCCGCATCCACGGCTTCACCGTCGACGAGTACCTGGCGGCGACCAACAACGTCGAGGGCGACCTGGCGCGCATCCATCCCGACGACCGCGTCGAGTACTACCGCGTGACGCGTGTATGGGCGAATCGACAGGACACCTACGACATCGAATACCGGATCGTCCAGCCCGACGGCAAGGTGCGCCACGTCCGCGAGCTCGCCGAGGCCATCCGCGACGAGACGGGCCGGATGGTCCGCTCGTTCGGAACGCTCCAGGACATCACCGAGCGCAAGCGGGCCGAAGAGGAGCTACTTGAGGCGAAGCGGCAGTCGGAGGAGGCCGGCGAGCTGGTTGCCGAGAAGAACCGCATGCTCGAATCTCTGTCGAACCAGCTGTCCAAATACCTCTCGCCGCAGGTTTACGCCTCGATCTTCTCGGGCGAGCAGTCGGTCGAGATCGCCTCCAAGCGCAAGAAGCTGACCGTCTTCTTCTCCGACATCGCCAATTTCACAGGGACCACCGACAGCCTGGAGTCCGAGGAGCTGACCAACCTCTTGAACCACTATCTGACCGAGATGTCGAAGATCGCCCTCGACCACGGGGCAACGATCGACAAATACGTTGGCGACGCCATTATCGCGTTTTTCGGCGACCCGGAAACGCGCGGCGTCAAGGAGGACGCGAGAACTTGCGTGAATATGGCGATCGCCATGCAGCGGCGCATGCAGGAACTCCAGTCCGAATGGCTCGACATGGGATTGGAGAGGCCGTTCCAACTGCGCATCGGCATCAACACGGGCTTCTGTACCGTCGGCAACTTCGGCAGCGGCGATCGCATGGACTACACCATAATCGGCAACGAGGTGAACCTCGCCGCCCGGCTCGAATCGCTCACCGAGGTCGGCGGCATCCTGATGGCCCATGAGACCCATTCGCTGGTCAAGGACACAGTAATGTCCGAAGAAGGCGACACCCTGACCGTCAAGGGCTTCGCCAGGCCGGTGCGGACTTACAGGGTTATAGGCCGCTACGACGACTTGGCGGAGCAGGGAAGAGTTATCCGCAAGGAACAGGACGGCATTCGGGTTTTGGTTGATCTGAAGAAAGGCGACAAGGCGGACGCGATCCAGGCCATTGAGGATGTACTTTCCCAGCTGAAGGGCTGAGCGGACCCGGAGCCATCCATGTAGCAACGGAGTTCTCCAATCGTCGCTTGTGGCTAATAGGCGAAGTTTCTCCGGGTTTCCGAATGAGTCTGGTTTTGCGCAGATAGGCGACATTGAACAGCTATTCTGTGAGCGGTTCGACCTAGAGGCTAACGGTGCAGGCCGTGAGACCCGCACTCACGCCTCCTTGCGGAGAACGGCTTTTGAGGCCGTCGCGTCTACCGGATACGCCGCGACCAACCCGATAGGGAAATGGTGCCCCCGGGGAGACTCGAACTCCCACGTCCTTGCGGACAACAGATTTTGAGTCTGAACGGATATACGCTTGCGTCTTGAAAACACACAATAAGATATCGCCAATTTCACATATGTGTAAGAAAGTGTGTAATACCAAATCCCGTTGATCATGACCTATGTGCCCATTGCCTGTGTCCGATCGACATGATTTTCCAGGGCTGATCGATGAGCTTGTTCCAGGCGTCACAGCAGTGGTCGACGATGTCGT
>JAAEOK010000008.1 GCA_024244705.1 Alphaproteobacteria bacterium | reverse complement strand
TCATCGAGGAGGTCTACAATTCCAGACGGCTCCACTCCGCGCTCGGATATCGGAGCCCACAACAGTTCGAGGAGGATCACGCCCGGCAGCCGGTCAAACCAGCCGCCTGATTGGTGTCCAGCCCCTGGGGGTCACTCCACAGGGCGGAGTAAAACTAGTCCACTTGATGTGATGCCGAATGTGGTGTTGCGGGTTGTCCCGGTAGTCCTTAGGAGGGAACCGCGCTGCTTCGAGTAGCGCTTTGCACGACGCGAAGCGAAGTACATGATAGAGCGGCAAGGGCCACCGTCTCAAACGCGGAAGACGTTCCTGCGAAACCACGCAGACGGCATCGCGGCGATCGACATGTTCGTCGTCCCCACACTCGGGTTCAGGCTGCTCTACGGGCTGGTCGTCCTTGAGCACGGTAGTCGCCGTCTCATTCACATTGCGGCAACCCATCATCCAACAGCCGAGTGGATTTCCCGACAGATCGTCGAGGCGTTCCCTTGGGATGAAGCGCCGGACTTTTTGATACGTGACCGGGATGCTTCCTATGGAGTCGTGTTTCGACACAGGATAGCTGGAATGGGAATCCGAGATCGACCGATCGCGCCGCGATCTCCCTGGCAGAATGGATATGTCGAGCGGATCATTGGGTCGATCCGCCGCGACCTGCCGGACCATGTGGTCGTGCTGAATGAGCGGCATCTGCGACGTCTGCTGCGCCGTTATGAGGACTACTACAACGAATATCGGACCCATCTCGGTCTGGCCAAAGACACACCGAACGGGCGGCCGATTCACGCGTTCGGGACGATCCAGAAAATACCTTTACTAGGCGGATTGCATCACGCCTATCTACGGACCCAATAATCGGTAGGGACAACTATGGCCATCAAGGTTTCACGCGCCGCGAACGAGAGCGGCTGGAGAACGCTCTTCCGATTATCGAGGCACTCTCCAATCGGCGATGGGGAAACCCGCAGGGCCGCCCAAGCGTGGCGCCCGGATTTTCCTTGGAGAACGCAGAAGCACTAGGGAAGATCTAGAATCTATTCTAAACTGCGCCAATTAATCTTCTTAGCAAAGAGCCGTACTTGGGGATAACTGAAAAACGTGTCGATGCGTGGGCGGCGATTTCGAGTCAGCGGAGATGGCCTGCGCTGGATTGTGGTCCAAGCGGACCGTCCGTTAACGCTTTTCGCGCGTTTGGTGGACAACCGTTGATCCACCCGCGTCAACTCTTTTGATGTTGGGGCCGATTTGATGGCCTCGGGCGACGTGTCAGCCGAGGCCGGCCGGATCGCTCTGGCGGTAGAGGACGCGTGCGCCTATTTGGGCCCCAGCCTTTTCGCGCCGTGCGCGGCGATCCATCTTAAAGTAGCGCTCGCCTCCGGATTGTTCGCTGTCGATGAAGCGACCCGGCGAAGCGTCTTGGGCCGGCTTCGGAAAAGTCTCGTCGGGGATAGGTTCATCGCGTTGTCGCGGGGTCAGGGCAACCGACCGCGCCGCTTCCTGCCGACCCTCATCGTCGAATTGGCAAGCGGTTTCCAGGCCCAGACGACCGGATGCCCGCCGGCCAGGTCATGGATTGCCGATGAACCGAACACGAACATCGTTCACGTCTGTTTCGAATACGAGGATTGGTCGATTGGCGCCGCCGCTGGGATGTTGGCGGTCGCTCATTTGAATGATGCGGTCGCGCGTGAACGGCCCGACCTGTTCGATCGGGATGAGGACTACGATTTCTCAGAAATGCATGCGGCTTTTCGTAACCTGGTCGAGTTGGATCGACCGCCGGAGAAAACCACTAGCCTCGTTCGTGAGGCGCGCGCGCGGCGATTGCCCATCGCCGTGACCGAAGATTTCATCGTCGAGATCGGCCACGGCTCTCGAGCACGCAAATCAACGGAAATGAGGCCGGGCGAGTCAGCCGGCTCTTTCTTGGACAGGATCTTTCACGATCCCGCCGATGCCCGGATCCCGATCGCGGCGATAACCGGAACCAACGGCAAGTCCACGACGTCTCGAATGGTCACTCACATCGCCACCCTCAGTGGCGTTACGACCGGGTGCACGACAACCGACGGCGGTTTCGTCGGCAACGAGAAGGTCCTTGGATATGGATGCACTGGTCCGTACGGAGCCGCCAAGTTGCTCGGCGACGAAAGAGTGGAACTCGCCGTGCTGGAAACGACCCGGGGCGGACTTCTCGTCACCGGTTTGGGGTTCGACCATTGCGCGGTCGCGGCAATCTTGAATGTCGAAGAGGATCACATCGGTGAAAACGGCATAGACACTCTCGACGACATGGCGCGGCTGAAGCAGCTGGTTGTCGACGCGGCCGAACACACGGCCATCCTCAATGCGGACGATGTCCGCTGCGCCGCGATGGCGTCGACATGCCCGGCCAGACACGTTTCATTCGTGACGATGCAGCCCGATCACCCCGGCGTGGCCAACCATATCGAGAATGGGGGGCTCGCCGTACGGCTTGGGACCGTGGATGGGAAAGAAGCGCTTATGCTCATGGAGCACGGAGAAGCTCAGCTGGTCTTGCCGGTGGACGAGATGCCGTCGGTGATGGGTGGCCTTGTGCGGCACAACCTGCAAAACGCCATGTTCGCATCGGCAATCGCGCATGCACTCGGGCTATCCGCATTGGCAATCGCTCAAGGACTGCGCAGTTTCGACTGCAGCTTCGGAATGTCGCCCGGCCGAATGAACTTCTTCGAAGGGTTGCCCTTCCGAGTCCTCATGGATTGGGCCCACAACGAACATGGCTTTCGGGCCCTACATCGGACGATTTCGCGCATTCCTGTCAGCGGTCGCCGAATCGGCGTGGTGACCGTCGGTGGCGGTCGGACCGATGGTCAAATCGTGGATATCGGAGCCCTGATGGCTGGTTGGTTCGACCACTATATTTTGTACCACTGGGACGATCGATACGGGCGCGCACCGCATGAGATCCCGAAGTTGATGCGGGATGGATTGATCATGTCCGGCGTCGATGCCGCCAACGCCGTCGCGATCCCGGATCCGGTAAGTGCCCTCGACACGGCTCTTCGGATGTGTCGGCCCGGAGATTTCCTCACCATTGTGCCGTACGATAACGATGCCACGTGGGCGCGGCTCAAATCGTATCGGCGCGCGGTTTCCGGCCGCAGCACGGTCGGCCGGTCACGGCCGCGCGCGGGCGGAGATCTGTAGGCTCCCGATGGCCGGGGGAATAGACGATGCGCCCGCGGTCGCGCCGGACGTGGCACCGTCTTCACTGGTCGCGGTGACCGATTCGGCGGTCTATGTCGGGCCGAATTTGTTCGTCCCACACAGCGCTATTCGATTTCGCGTTGTCGTAGCGGGCGACCTGATTCGTTTGGATCGCGTTACAGCACGAAACGCTATCGCGACGATTGCAGAGCGTTTGAAGCGTTCACATTTAACGTTCGAACTGCCAAGAATTTCCGATGACCCTGCCAGACGCTGGCCGGAATTGATCGCGAACTTGGCGCTAGATATTCAGAATGTCGCCACTGCCGCGAGTTTGCGGCAATTCGACTTGCGCGCCCAACCGAACCCGTCGGTCTGCGACATCTGTTTCGACTACGAAGATCCGATAGTTGGCTTGGCCGCTGGATCGATGGCGGTCGAGTTGGTCGATGACACGCTGTCAGCCACCATTTGCAATGACGCCGGGTCTGAGAGCAGCATTGACTTCGACGGTGTGGTTCAAGCCTTTCGCCAATTGCTCCACATGGAGGGCCTGGGGGCGGGTGCTACGGCGATGGCTCGTGCCGCCCGCCGCGGCGGCATTCCCACGCAATTCGCCGACGACGGCGATGTTCAGCTGGGACAGGGCTGCAGACGTATCGTGATTTCGGGGTCGAATCTTGGTCTCGAGGACGACAATGCACTGGAACGCGCCGCCCACAAGGCAAAAACCTGGCGTCTCCTGCAAAGGCATCACATTCCGATGGCGGATCAATATTGCGTCGGGAGTGGCGACGATGCGGTGGCGGCCGCACAAGCCATCGCCGCGCCTGTTGTCGTCAAGCCCGCGGAAACCGGCTCCGGCGTCGCCGTTTCGTTGAGATTGACCGATGCGGACGCGATCCGAGCGGCAATGGCGACGGCGCTCGAGTACGGCCCGGATGTCGTCGTTGAAAGCGTGATCGAGGGCTTGGATTATCGTTTGCTCATCTTCGACGGGCGGTTGATAGCCGCCGCGCGGCGCATTCCGCCAAGCATCGTCGGCGACGGCATTAAGCGGATTCGGGACCTGATCGACGACCTCAACAGCGACCCAAGGCGGGAATACGGCCATCGCAATGTCCTGACCATTGTCGATATCGACGAAGACGTCGAATCGCATTTGGCCGGGCAGGGGTTTAGCTTGGTTTCGATACCGGAGCCGGGGCGCCGCCTCTATCTTCGCGACCGGCCGAATCTGTCGACCGGCGGCAGCTCGATCGACGTCACCGACGACGTTCACCCCGAAAATCGAGACCTCGCCATTCGTGCCGCGCGGGCGATCGGGTTGCGCGTATGCGGCGTCGATCTCATCATCCCGGATATCTCGAAATCATACAGGGAAGTGGGCGGGGCGGTTTGCGAGGTGAACGGCTTTCCGGGACTCCGGATGCACTATGCGCCGAGTGTCGGCGAGCCGCGCGACGTGGCGGGTGAGATCCTCGCGGCGGTCTTTCCACATTCGGCGACGGCCCGCATTCCCGTCGCCGTGGTCGCCGGCGCCAATTCCACGTCGGCAATAAACATGGTCGCGCACATCGCCGGCGTGAGCGGCCGGGTCGTGGGGCGATCGACTGCCGGTGGCGCCTTCGTCGATCGTCAACGGATTCCGAAAGACGACGCCGGTGGATCGATCGGCGCGGCCGCGGTTCTCAGCGACCCGAGGACCGAAATCGCTATTCTGGAGGCCGCACCGGGTGACCTGGTGAAATCGGGGCTGGGCGTCGATCGTTGTCAGGTTGGGGCCGTCCTGAATGTTCGTGATGACCAGATCGCGGGATCCGGTGTCGGAACGCTGACCGATCTCGCGCGCGTCTACAAGATTGTTGCCGACTCTGCGACCGAAGCTGCTGTCCTGTATGCGGATGACCCGTTGTGCGTCGAAATTGCGGCCTTAACGAACGCCGCCCGCATCTGTTTCGTCACCATGTCGACAGGCAATTCCGTCGTCGGCGCTCATATCGTCGACGGAAAACCGGCGGTCCGACCCGAGTGGCGTGAACGCCGGGAGGCGCTCGTTCTCTATGACCACGGGTTTCCCCAACTGAGCGTGAGCATCGCCGGCCCGGCGGCCACTGCGACCGGCCGTACCGGTCACTCTCTTCTGGACGCCGCCTTCGCGATGGCGATCGCCCATGGTCTCGGAATTTCGGCGCAAGACATTGAACGGGGCCTCGAAACCTGCGACGCGCTAAACCGGAGTTCCCTTAAATGGAAACGTGTATGGCTTGATATGAAACGGAAGATTGCTGTTATTGTGTTCCCGGCACTGGGAACGTCTGAATGAGTTTAAGGGCTTGGCTTTGGGTTGGTGTTGGCTCGGAGATCTGTGTCGTTGAGGGGGCTTCGGGATTGCTTTTGAGGCGACATTTGTTGCGGCATCGGGTGCGAGTTCGGCGATCAGGATTTCCATGGAATGGACGGATGATCCGTGATCGGTGCGGCGGCTGGTTCTCTTGCGCTCGGCCGCCGCTGAGGGCTTGGCCGGAGCGACGGGGTCTCGGGTCTTTCGGTCCTGCTCCTGGGTCACATCGTCGAACAGCAGCGATGCCCAGGCGCGGCGCAGGTTGTGCCTCCTGAAAACCCCGTCGGCCGCAGAGACCGTGGCTTTTCGGACCGGGACTGTGTCTCTTCCAAAAACTCAGATTCCGGAACGGAGGCCTGTACGCGTACGCTAGGCGCCACATTCAGTCCTAAGGCGCAATAATCAAAGGATACTGCGACGGACAGAGTTTATAGGAGGGACAGGCTCAAATCATTCCGCGAAACTGGCCTAAACTTGATTCCCGGCGGTACCCATATGGTGCCCAATCGAGAAGAGCCCGCCTCATCTAGGGCGGGCTCTTCATAGTAAGTTATGGTATTTATTGTATTATTTTGGTTGCGGGGGTAGGATTTGAACCTACGACCTTCAGGTTATGAGCCTGACGAGCTACCAGACTGCTCCACCCCGCGTCCGTGTATCTTAGCGGCGTAATATCTATGCCATCCAACTGTCCTTGCCAAGGGCAGTTTTCGCATTTGGGAAAGAAATCAGGGGCGGCCCCTTTTGCGGCCGCAGGGTCGCCCAGCGCTAAGGATTGCGGCTCAATTTCAACCTGACCTGGATCGAGCTCGGCACTTGGCCCCTTCCAATGAGCCTTGCATTCGCGACGATATTTGGCAACCAGAACGGGACGCGCCGCGCCGTGGAACGCCAAGATGTCGAAAATCGATTAACCTGACGCCGATCGCCTCATAGGCCCACCGCAATGACCGAGATCCTGATTATCAAGCCGTCATCGATCGGCGACATCGTGCATGGACTGCAAGTTGCCCAGTCGATCAAGGATCAGGCGCCGGATACCAGGCTGACATGGGTGGTTCGGGACCGGTTCGCCGCTTTGGTCGAGAACTGCGCGGCAATCGACGACATCTTGATTTTCCACCGTGGTCGCGGGCTGGTGTCGTTCAGCCGCCTTTTGGTCGAGATACGACGCCGCCGATTCGACGCCGTACTCGATTTCCAAGGGCTGGCGCGAACTGGCATAATGACGGCGGTTTCGCGGGCCCGACGCAAAATTGGCCGCAGCGACGCACGAGAGGGCGCAGGCTTATTCTATGGCGAGCGCGCGCCGCTGCCCGCCGCCGGTGAGAAGGCGCATGCGATCGATATCCTCCTTGAGTTTCTGCCGATGCTGAATTTAGAGGCGAAAATCGGTACCGCCCTCTCCTACAACCACGCCTCCCATCCACGATTCGGCCAGGGCTTCGACGGCGCCGGCCCGGTCGTGCTCTGCCCGCATAGCCGTCGGGGCGAAAAGGAATGGCCGGGCTTCGAAGAACTCGCCCGGCGGCTTCGGCGCGATCGACCGACGGAGACCATTGTTTGGAGCAGTCACGAGACGCGCGGTGACGCGCCGGTCACAGATGATCCGGGATTTATCGATCTTGGTGGCCGTACAGGACTGGACCAATTGATTACTCTGATCACTCAGGCGCGCCTAGTGGTCAGCAACGACAGCGGTCCCATGCACATCGCTGCGGCGTTGCGTCGCCCGGTCGTTGCCTTGTTCGGGCCGACTTCGGCAACGCGATTCGGGCCCTATCCTCCCGACGCGCCGTCTCACCACGTCATTGTCGCGCCGGGCGGCGATTTGCGCCGGCTGGAGGTCGATACCGTGCTCGCCGAAATCGAGCGCGTCTTGGATCGCTAGGCGCCTGGGCGCCAAGACTGGGCCGTACCGGATGCGGACAGCGCCACCACGAGTGCCGCTGTCGCGGGCTACGAAATCAGACCCGCCCCTTGCCATCGGGATTGGCGATCGTTCCCATCACGTCCATCGCCAGGCGAACGGCGACCCGGGCCGCATTGTTCGCCGGGTCGTAGACCGGACTACATTCGGTGATGACATAGGCGTCGATCCCCTTGCGGGCGAAGCCGCGGACGAATCTGATCATCTCGCGCGGTGTCATGCCGCCGGTTTCGGGCGTCGTAATGCCCGGCACGAACGCCTGGTCCATACAATCGAGATCGGTATGCAGGACGACCTTCTCAACGTCTTCACGCCACACGTGATCGATGACTTGCTCCAGGACCGCCCCTACTCCCTGTTCCTCGATATCCCAAATCGTAAACATTTGGATGCCGTATTCATCAACGAACGCGCGTTCATCGGGCGGATTCAACGCCCCGTTGATTCCAAGCAGGGAAATCGCCTTGCAATTTTCCAGTTCCGCCGTTCGGCTTACAGGACATGCATGGTTTAAGACTTCGCCGCCGACGTCGCGCGCCGTATCCATGTGAGAGTCGAAATGGATATAGGCGAACCCACCCTTCGAACAACTGCGGGATAAGGCTGCAGTTACCGGAATTGGGCAGGAATCGTCGCCGCCAAAGACGAACGGGATCGCACCGGCCTCGACGATGTTGGTGATGCATTCCTCGGCACGGTCGAATGTCTTTCGGGCATTGCCCGGGATGATTTGGACATCGCCGCAATCGACCAAGTTCAATGCGTCAAACAAATCGACCTGAAATTCGCCGTGGTGGCTTATGTAGTGATCGGTTGCGCAACGAATGGCGCGCGGACCCATGGCCGCGCCGGAGCGGCACGTATTGGTGTGTTCCCACGGCAATCCAAGGACCGCAGCCTTAACGTCGGCTTCCTTCAATTGGTCGGTGATCGGCGGCACCACATTGGCTTTGAGAAACGACGGTATGCCGGAAATGAGGTGGGAGGGGAAATCGTCTTGACCTTCTCGGCGACCAAACGTGAGATAACTGTTGTGAGCCAATTTCGAGCCTCCTTTTCAGTTCTTGTTGACGGCTACCGACCGGCCGCCCGCGAATTTCGATCCCGCCACCCATTGTGCCGAGCCAACTTCTCAGAAAGTCTGGCTAAATTTGACAGGCCTGTCAATAATCGGTTCGAGGCGGCTCCGGGCGAGAGCGGCTTCGACACGGCAATAGATGCCGTCCATCGAGCAAACGAGGATAGGCTCGGGGTATGGTGCCGGATCAGTCCAATGCCGGCCGCCGAAGGGCTCAGGCGCCTCTCGGCCATGGCGAAACAAGTCCGTTGATTACTCCGCGAGCGGCATTCCGTTCATGAACTTCCTGCGCAGCTCGGTCCCGTCCTGCAGGGTCATGACCCCATCGCCGTGCATCATTCCGTCCTTGAAATCGCCTTCGTATCGAGCGCCATTCCCGGTCGTCATGACACGCGTACCGTCGAATTTGCCGTCGCGGAAATCACCCTCATAACGGTCACCGGTCGCAGTCACGAATACGCCGACGCCATCGGGCTTCCCGCTTTCCAGCGGTCCCGTATAGCGAACCAGTTCCTCGCCGTCGGCCTCGATGACGAAGACGCCGTCACCGGAGTCGCGGCCGTTCGTACAGGCGCCTGACCAGGTTAGGACTATGTTCGGCGGCGGGTTCGGATGGCCGTGCCAAATGGCGCACCCGGTTCGGCTATCCGTCGCCCACCCATCGGCCGCGACCGATTGGCCGATGCCAATTGTCATTGCGAGCGCCGCAACCATTAGTATGCCAGTGACGGTCGACGGCCGATTGGGAAACCATCTCATTGGATACCTTCGAGCTATGCCCGAAAGTTGGTGACGGGCTGGTCAGGCGGCGTTTTGGATTTGCTTGATGCCGTTCTCGAATCTCACTCCTTGGATGACCTCGTCGAGGTGGTTTGATCCATCGAGCCTGCGCCATTTCTTCCTGGCGCT
>JAAEOK010000007.1 GCA_024244705.1 Alphaproteobacteria bacterium | reverse complement strand
GGCGGCGAAGGCGACGACACCCTGACCGGTGATGATGGCGACGACAATCTTGTCGGCGGTGCCGGTGATGACACGCTCGATGGCGGTGCGGACGCCGATGTACTTGAAGGCGGTGCGGGCGACGATACGCTTGAGGGCGGCGGTGGCAATGACACCTATCTCTACAGCCGCGGCGACGGCACGGACACGCTTGAGGACAGCGGCGGAACGGACAAGATCGTCCTTGGCGAGGGCATATCGCGTGAGGACCTGATCCTGCAGCAGCAGGGCGATGATCTTTACATCTATGTCAAGGGGATCGGTGAAGAGCCGACGGACCTTTCGCAGATGGAAGACGTGCTCATTTTGACGGATCACTTTGTGACTGCGGATTCCATCGAGACGGTAGAGTTCAGCGATGGCAGCAGCCTTGATGTGGGCGGCCTTGAGCGGGTCTTTTATGGGCCTGCCGTTGGAAACCAGGCCTATGTGAAGGGACTGTCGCTCGATACCTACAACTGGGTATTTTCGATGGCCACGGCCACGGACATGGACGATTGGGCGGACACGCATACGGCTTCGAGCACGGCGTCGACGACCAGCCTTTCGGGCGATGCCGGTCAATACCAGCTGCGCCACATGTCGGGTCAGATCTACCTGGAGGCCGGTCAGACGTACCATTTCCGTGAAGCGGCTGACGACCAGGCACTGCTGATCATCGACGGACAGCAGGTTCTGGCCGACGGGTCTTCGGGAACGGATACGTCCGATACGTTCAGCGTTGCCACGTCGGGCCTCTACAGCTTTGACTATTATGTGCGCAATCATCAGGGAGCTGGCGACTATACGCTTGAAGTATCGACGGATGGCGGCACGACCTACGGCGAGCTCCTTTCGATGCATGATTCGACGTCCAGCAGTGCCTTGGGCATGACCTATGACGGCTCGTCCGGCAAAGACATCATTGTCGGCGGTGCCGGCGATGACGTGTTGGACGGAAAGGGCGGCGATGACGAGATCGACGGAGGCGAAGGCGACGATACGCTGACCGGTGACGGCGGCGACGACACATTTGTTTTTGCAAATGAGTTCGGGAATGATGTCGTTGTCGATTTCGAAGCGGGCGATATTGTCGAATTCAGGCAGGTAACTGCAATCTCGTCCTATGCAGATGTGCTCGTAAATGCGGCGGATGACGGGACGGACACGACCATCACCGTAGACGCCGGCAACAGCATCGTGCTTGAGAACGTACTTGTTTCAGAATTGTCATCTGACGATTTCCGTTTTGCATAGTCTCCATGCAAAAGCATTCTGGCTCTAGTTCAAAACTTCTAGCGGAGTGCCTCACGGCGCTTCGCTCCTCTTTTGTCGGGATCGGTCTGCTCAGCCTGCCGATCAATCTTCTCATGCTGACCGGCCCGTTGTTCATGCTGCAGGTCTATGACCGGGTGCTCGCCAGCGGGTCCGTGCCGACGCTTGTCGTCCTCGGCGGGCTGGCGGCGGGCCTCTATGTGTTTTACGGCCTTTTGGAAGGCATCCGCTCGCGGGTGCTATTGCGCATCGGTCAGCGACTTGATGCACAATTGTCCGGCACAAGCTTCGAATGCTCCGTGTCGCTGCCGATCCTTATCGGCCGCAAGGCGGAGCGGCTCGACCCGATACGCGACCTGGAGGCGGCTCGGCAGTTTTTGGTAGGGCCTGGACCAGCAGCGATCTTTGATATTCCGTGGATGCCGGTTTATCTCGGCATTATCTATGTGTTTCATCCGATCCTCGGGCTGGTGGCCACGGGCGGCGCGGTGGTTATCTGTGTGCTCATCGGTCTCAACGAGATCGTCTCGCGCAAACCGGCGGCGGAAGCCAACCAG
>JAAEOK010000006.1 GCA_024244705.1 Alphaproteobacteria bacterium | reverse complement strand
TTTCATCGAGGAGGTCTACAATTCCAGACGGCTCCACTCCGCGCTCGGATATCGGAGCCCACAACAGTTCGAGGAGGATCACGCCCGGCAGCCGGTCAAACCAGCCGCCTGATTGGTGTCCAGCCCCTGGGGGTCACTCCAGATGCCCGGCGCGCTTTGAAACCAGTTTCACACGCTCACCGGTCGCCAACAGCTCCGTAACGTGGTTATGCCGCAAAGCGTAGCCGGCAAGGACCCGAACGGTCCGCGATGGCCAAATGTGCGAATGCTTTCCGCCAGTGGGAGGTGGTATTCGGGAAATGTCGGGTCAAAAGAGCGCGGTGTACATGATGAAAGCTCCCTCCGGCGCATGGCCTCGCAGTCAGGCGCTGACGAATCGGGACAGCGCTTGACCGACGGCGAAGGAGCCAAGCCTGCCGGCCGAATAGCGCTGCGGTTTTCTCTCTGTCAATCATTGCTATTTACCGAAGCCCTGCGCAAGATCGAGACGCCGATGCTTGAGCTCATTGCGATGACATAGGGCGCTCAACGATGATGACACTGCTTTTTGCGTTGTTTGTTGCCGCGATTTGCGTCGCTTGGCGGGGCTACCTCACGACCGCATATTGGATTTTTGGCATTGCGCTCACACTGGCGGTCGTCTGGTACGACCATCACGCGACCTCGTCTTTGGGCATCGTATTGTAGGGGTTGCCCAAATGGGTCCGATCTTATCGCGCAATCTCAATGCGCTCGGATTGATCTCGATATGCGGCGTCCTGTTGGCGGGCTACTACATGCAGTTCGCGCGCAACGAGCTGCCTTGTCCGCTCTGCCTCCTCCAGCGAGTTGGAATGATCGCCGCCGCCTTCGGTCTTGCCCTCAATGTCCTCTACGGTGTCCGCCCGGTCCATTACGCCATTCTCCTCCTCGGCGCGATCTACGGCGGTTGGGTTTCTGCGCGCCAGATCTTGCTCCATATCATTCCCGGCACCGGAACCTACGGGTCGCCGGTCTTCGGGCTGCACTATTACACCTGGGCGGGAATCGTATTCTTTGTCATCGTTGCCGGAACGGCCGTCATGCTTCTGTTCGACCGACAGTACGAAAACTGGACAAAGGGGAAGGAGCGCGTGAAGAACGGACCATTGGAAAACGTCGCCATCGTGCTGTTCTTGTTCGTCACGGTGGCCAACGTGATCTCGACGTTCATCGAGTGTGGCATCGATCAGTGTCCCGACAATCCGACGGAATACCTGTTGCTAAGTCGAGAACGCTAATATCTGCGAAGATTATCGCCTTCCTCGGTCGAGCGAGGGTCTCGAGTGTTGCTTTGCCAGACTTGATTGCAAGGCAACTATGGCTGGATCCCGACCGACAATCAGCAAAAAGCTAGATCTCCATAATTGGCACCGGACGCCATACCACTAGGCGGTATAGGCGCGGACAGCAGAGGCGGAAGAATCGCAGGAAACGGCAGGATTTTGTACTTCTAGGGACGTAGTGGGAAGGGTAGGGACGGGTCTAACCGCATTTCAAGACCGGTGCCTTCGACCGCTCGGCGACCCATCCGAAATGCTGACGAGCATAGAGACTTAGCAGATCGTTGCCGCGTCGCAAGCCTTCGATGAATCCCCGATATCGCTAACCGATCGCGCTTTTGCGGCGGCTCCTTGCACGCACCGGTTTAGCCGCGGGCTTGGCGGTGAGGAGCTGGACCAGGGCGTCGATCTTGGCGGAGCCCGCCCCCTTGCGCCAGATGAGCACGGTGTGGGCGATATCCTGTCCCGGGGGTAGGCGATGAACGCTCAGCCGCTCGCGGTCGGGAAACGTCGCCAATACGCCGCGCGGCAAGAGCGAGATGCCCATGCCGGCGACAGCGCAGCCAAGCATCGTATGATAGGACGACATCTCGACGATACGGCCCGGTTGCTCGCCCTGGTCGGCGAACCAGTCCTCGAGTCGCTTTCGATAGGGGCAGCCCGGCTCGAAGGTGAGCAGGGTGCGTCGTTTCAGGCTCTGCACGGACGTGATCGGCGGCTGATCGGCGGCGGCGATAATCGCCAGTTCCTCGTCATAGATCGGCACTTTTTCGAACGGGGCGTCGGCGATCGGCTCGGCGGCTAACGCGGCGTCGATTTCGCCGTTGAGAATCCTTGCTGCAAGCTGTTGCGGATTGCCGGTGCGCAGCTCGAGTTCGACCTCCGGGTATCGGCGATGATAGAGGCTCAAGGGTTCGGGCAGGCGTACCGCCGCGGTACTTTCCATCGTACCCAGGCGAAACGGGCCACGCGGCACGGAGTCCTGAACGCCTTCGCGCGCCTCTTGGGCCAGGGCGAGGAGCCGATCGGCATAGCCGAGCAGATTCTGTCCCGCCGGCGACAGGTGCAACCGCTTGCCTTCGCGGATGAACAACTTGACGCCGAGATCATCCTCGAGCTGTCGGACTCGGGTGGTGATGTTCGACTGCACCCGATGCAGCCTTTCGGCCGCCCGGGTGATGCCACCGGCATCGACCACGGTGCGGAAGATGAGGAGATCGGTCAAATCCATAATTCTCTAACGAAGATTAATATCATCATAATTATTCATTTTTTATGATTAAAAGCAACTGCTAAGAACTGGACCGTCGAAACCCATCGCGCGGTCGCGGTCGCGGCCAAGACGGAGACCATCATGTCCCAGTTCGATACGACCGATTTGCACACGATCGACTATCTCAATCTGACCGCTGCGCAACAGGCGGAGGTCAAACGCGTGGCCACCGAGCGGGCTCACCTCGCGCGCGGGCAAATGGCGCGACACATCGCCCGATCGATCTGGAGATGGCCGCAAATTGCGTGTCGATCGATCTGGATCAGGCTTCGACGAAACTTTTCCGCGGCGATCGCACGCCCCAGCTATTCATGAAACCAAGCGGAGAGCGACGATGACACCCGATCAGAAACACCTGGTGCAGGGGAGTTGGAACGACATGGCCCCAATCGCCGATACCGCCGCCGACTTGTTTTATCGCCGATTGTTCGAAATCGACCCGACGGTCGGCCGGATGTTCAATCACACCGATCTCGGCGAACAGCGCAAGAGACTGGTCCATGTGCTCGACGCCGCGGTAACGGGACTGGACGACGTCGACGAGCTGATTCCCGTCCTCGAATCTCTGGGCGCCCGACACGCTGCCTATGGGGTGACGGACGCGCACTATGACACCGTTGGAACCGCGTTGCTTTGGTCGTTCGAACAATGTTCGGCGCGGTCTTGGACCGGCGAGACCGCCGAGGCGTGGGCGGCGGCTTATGGGCTTCTATCGGGCGTCATGCGCACCGCCACCGAAAACGCAAAGCAATTGACTTCGGCCATGGCAGTAGCGCCGGCGTGAAGCGTTCAAAAGTGAAGAGGCAGTGGCTGACCGTGCCCCGAGGCGTCGACAATCGAACGGCTCTTATTGTGGCAAACCGGCTGGATTGCCCACACCCGGGCGGCAGCGTGGTAGTCCCGCCAATGGGCTTCCCGCACTGGGACATCACAAGCATGGTTCCGCGAAACCGCGCGATGGGTGCAGTGTTTACGGCATTCCTTGACCTAGCGGTGACAAGACAAAAACAGATAATTCCAAAGGTCGATCTGATTGCGAATAGATTGCCGGAAACGTATGGGATCCTGGTATCCGCTGGCCATGCATAGGCATTTCGCGTCGGACGGCGAGTCCTGAGTCACAAGTGGTTGGTCCGCGGGATGAGGATCCGGCGGACTCAAGGCTTCGTTGAGTGGCCAAGTAGCAAGAGGGAAGATTGGACATGACCGGTGTGCCAGAGGACATCAGCTTGGATCTCGGTGCCCTGTGCGCCGCGTATGATGGGGGAAACCTGACTCCGACGGCAGTCGTCGATTTGGTCCTGCGCCGTATCGCAGATCAGGGGGACGATGGAGTCTGGATTTCTCGCGTTCCGGATGAACAGGTAAGGGAACGGGCCAAGGAGCTGGAGGGTCTGGAGGAAGAGGCTCGTCAACGATTGCCGCTCTACGGCATACCGTTTTCAGTTAAGGATTGCATTGACGTTGCGAACATGCAGACCACCGCGGCATGCCCTGCATTCGCATACACGGCGGAACGGTCGGCGACGGTGGTAGAACGGCTCCTTGCAGCCGGCTCGATCCTCATCGGAAAAACAAATCTTGATCAATTTCAAAGTGGACTCGTCGGGACCAGAACGCCTTATGGCATCGCGCGGAACCCGTTCGACGCGCGGTACATCCCTGGCGGGTCGAGTTCTGGATCAGGGGTTTGCGTATCTATAGGACTTGTAACCTTTGCGCTTGGAACTGATGTTGCAGGATCTGGCCGCGTCCCAGCCGCTTTCAACAATTTGATCGGGCTCAAGCCCACGCGCGGCATGATCAGTGCGACGAACTGCGTGCCGGCGGCTCGATCGTTGGACTGCGTCTCAATTTTCTCGCTAACCGCCGAGGATGCGTTGGCCATCCTGCGCGTTGCTGCGGCGCCGGATCCGCTTTACCCGTTTTCGCGTGCAGCGCCACTCGGTGAACCAAGGGTTCGAGATCAATTCCGTTTCGCGGTGCCCGGCTCCGAGGAACTGGAATTCTTTGGCAATGCCGAGTGGCAGGCGATTTACGAAGAAGGGGTAGAGAGATTGCGTGCCATGGGCGGCGAGAAGGTGGAGATCGAATTTGCTCCCTTCCGAGAGGTCTCCGAATTGCTGTACGGCGGGCCATTGATCGCGGAACGCCTGGTGGGTATCCGCGCTTTCGTTGCAGAACATTCTGACGCCATGCACCCTGTAACACGGCAAATCATGGAAGGATGCGCCCAACATCTCGGAGTCGATGTATTTGCCGCGTTGCACCATCTTCATGAGTTGCAAGTCCGGACGCTGAAGACATGGGAGGTCGCCGATTTTCTGTTCCTGCCGACCACGGGAACAATCTACACGATCGACGAGGTGGCAGCGGATCCGATCCAACTGAACGCTAACCTTGGCATCTTTACGAACTTCGTGAATCTTCTGGATCTTTGCGCAATTGCCGTTCCGGCCGGCTTTGATTCCGTTGGCCTTCCGGTTGGGACTACACTGATCGCTCCAGGCTTCAACGAAATGCTGCTTATCGACATCGGCGGTGAATTCCACCGTCGGGCCGGTGTTCCTATGGGCGCAAGCCAACGACCACTGCCAGGTTTGACCTAGGGAAAGTCCGGATCGAGGCGCTTTCACCTAGACTTGGCTTGCTGGAAAGTGAGTTCGGCCTTAGGCGGGAGCGATTTACCAACCAACATTCAAGCGTCGCCGGCGATGCAAGTCGACCCGTTATCGGACGAAAGCCGCGGTTATCCTCCGAGATACGCCTTCTTCACGTAGTCGTTGCCGATCAGGCTCGCCGACTCTCCTTCCAGCGCGACCGTCCCGGTTTCCAAGACATAGCCGTGATCGGCCAACTTCAACGCCAGCGATGCGTTCTGCTCGACCAATATGACCGAGAGCCCCGATTTCTTGAGGCTCTCGATGATGGCGGCGATTTCGGCGACCATGATCGGCGACAGCCCCAGGGACGGCTCGTCCATGATCATGACCCTCGGCCGCGCCATCAATGCCCGGCCCATGGCGACCATCTGTTGCTGGCCGCCGCTGAGAGTCTTGGCGAGCTGGTTCTCCCGTTCCTTCAACAGGGGAAAGTGCCGGTAGACTTGCTCGTAGCTGTCTTCGAGCTCGTGTTTGTCCTTTTGCAGATAGGCGCCGAGCCGGAGGTTGTGCTTGACCGTCATCAGCCCGAAAAGCCGTCGTCCCTCGGGAACATGGGCGACCCCCAGGCCGACGATGCGATGCGCCGGCAAGCGGTCGATGCGGCGGCCGCTAAACCAGATTTCACCCGCGGATGACTTCACCAGGCCAGAAATGGCCTTAAGGATCGAGGTCTTTCCGGCACCATTGGCGCCGATCAGCGTGATCGTGCGGCCTTCCTCGACGCCCAGCGATACGCCCTTGACCGCCTCCACCTTGTCGTAATGAACCCGCAGGTCCTTGACTTCAAGCAGCATGGATGTCGCTTCCCAAATAGGCTTCGTGGACCAACTCGTTCTCGAGGATTTCCTTGGGCGTACCCTCGGCTATCCGGGTGCCGAAATTGATGACCGTAATGTTGTGGCAAATACCCATCACCACCTTCATGTCATGCTCGATCAAGAGCACCGTCGTGCCGTTGTCACGAATCCGCTTGATCAGATTCACCATCTCATCGGTTTCCTCGGTGTTCATTCCGGCACACGGCTCGTCGAGCATCAGAAGTTCCGGTTGAGAGGCCAAGGCGATGCCGATCCCCAACGCCCTTTGATAGCCGTGGGGCAGATTTGCGGCGAGGTCATCGGCATGCTCGGAAAGGCCGACAAATTCAAGAATTTCCCATGCCTTTTCCGTGTTGGCGCGCTCGTTTTTCCTGGTATTGGGCGTATTGAACAGCGCCCCCCAATAGTTGTAGTTCGAGTTCAAATGAAGTCCGGCCAGGACATTCTTGAGCACGCTGAAATTCTTGAACAGGGTCACCGACTGGAAGGTTCGCGCCAAACCCAGCCTGACGACGCGATGGGGCTTCAGGTTGCTGATCTCCTGATCCTTGAATACGACACGTCCGTGGGTCGGCCGATAGACGCCGCTGATCACGTTGAAGAGCGTGGTTTTGCCGGCGCCGTTGGGTCCGATCAGCCCCCTGATCTCGCCGCGTTCGACGGCGAAATTTAGGTCCTCGATCGCGGCCAGCCCGCCGAATCGCTTGGTCACGTCGAGGATTTCGAGCAGCGGCATTTGCACCAAACTCCGACCTAATTATTCCGCACTCTGGCGGCCAGGCGCCGGATACGTTCCGGTATCGTCTCGAGACCGCCGGGCAGGAAGAGCACGACCATAATCACGACGACGCCGAAGAAAATGACCCGGTAGTAACCGGTCGGGCGGAGCAGCTCGTCGACGATGGTCAGGATCGTTGCGCCCATGACCGGGCCGCCAACCGTATTCAGACCACCGACGATGATGTGGACGAGCGAAAACTCCGATTGCCAGATGTCGAAGGTCTTGGGGTTGATATAGGTGTGATAGTGGGCGTAGAGCGCGCCGGTCAGACCGGCGAACATGCAAGCCACCGTGAAGGCGACGACCTTGTGCTTGAGAACGTTGATGCCGATGTGTTGGGCGAGGAGTTCGCTTTCGTGAATGCTCCAATAGATGGTGCCGGTGCGCGACCGGTTGATCCGATAGATCGCCAGGACGATGAGCGAGCAAAACACGAGCGCGAGGTAGTAATAGGCCACCCGCGACGCGAAATCGATGCTCAGCCCGGGAAGCTCCAGCTTGGGCGGAAGAACATTGAAGATACCATTCCAGCCGCCGAAGAAATCCCGATAATAGGCGAAGACCCGCTTTATGACCTCGCCAATCGCCCAACTCGCCATGAAGAAATAGACCGCTCTGGTCCGCATGAGCGGCACGCTGATCATGAGGGCGATCAGGGCCGCGGCGGCGGCTCCCAGCCACATGCCGATCCACAGCGAGAGCCCCAGCTTGGTGAACAGCAGCGCCGTCGTGTAGGCCCCGATTCCCATGAAGCCGGCATGCGCGAACGATATGAAGCCCAATGTCCAGATCAGCCACATACTGGTCGCCAGCGCGATGTTGAAGGCGATGCTGATTCCGGTGTGCAGGATATATTTGTCGTAGCCGCAGAGGACCGGGAGCAGAAAGGCCAGGACCAGTCCCGCAGACCACAATAATTTGATTGGCGTCGATTCCTGGCTCATGCGGTCTGTTCTGGTCTCGATAGCGCCGGTCGGAGGTGTTGTGTTCCGGTGACCCGTCCAGCGGCATCCCCGCTGCAAGGTCGGGCGAGTGTCCGGTATGGCGGCACACCGGGTCTCGCGTTCCCTCGCGTGTTCACTCCCACTGCTGACCGAACAACCCCGCGGGGCGGAAAACCAAGATGATGAAGATGGCCAGGAAGCCCATGATGTAGGCCACATCGGCGCTGATCAGTGTAGTCCCGAAACTATCGATGAAGCCGAGGATCATAGCGCCGATCAGAGCACCGGGAACGCTCCCCAGACCGCCCATGATGACGATCATGAAGGCCTTCATCGTGGCAACGAATCCCATCGTGGGAACGATCGACAACAGGGTCCCCATCATGCAGCCGGCGACCGCCGCCAGGGCGCTCCCAAGTCCGAACGCAATCCAGTGAATCCGGCTCGTGTTGATTCCCTGGAGCGAGCTGACCTCCGGATCTTCGGAGACCGCGCGCATGGCCATGCCGATGGTCGTCTTCTGAAGAAAAATCCAAAGCCCCACGATCAATGCGGCGGAGACCGCCGAGATCGTCATCCGTTCATAGGTATAGAAGGCGCCGAAGACCATGGTGCCGCCCGATATATCGCTCGGGATACCCTTGACGACGGAACCGAATACCAAAAGACCGCCGCTCGAAATAATGAAGATCAGCCCCATCGAGACCGCCAGGGGATAGAGAATATTGCGGCCCTGGAGCGGCCTGAACAGCAACAGTTGGAGAACAGCACCAAGACAGAAAATGACCACCGCGCTGGCGATAACACCGAGCCAATAGGGCCATCCCAATACGGCAAACCAATAGTAGAGGACGTAAGCGCCCAGCATGAACAATTCACCATGGGCGTATTGAATGATCCGCATGACGCCGAAGATCAGCGTCAATCCGATCGCGATGAGTGCGTACATCAGCCCCAAATTGATGCCCGTCAGGGTCATCTGGGTGAACTCATCGAAAGCCAAATTATCCCCTTTCCAAAGCGATGAACTGGATGAGAAAAAGCCCGGAACCGAAGCCGTTTCGAGCCGACCCGGCGTCGAAGAATCGCGGAACCACGGCAGGCCCCCCCGACACGCCTGCACGGATCGAGAGACGAGCGCGAAGCCGCATGTTAACGCTGGCGGCGCCCCCGTCTCTCGTCAATTCCGCTCCCCGATCCTGTGTCGCCCGGCAACAGGCTTAGGTCACCCCATCACCTTTGCGGATCGGTTCTTGCAAATCAATAATCCGCCGGCAGTTCCGGATACCTGACATCGGCCAGGCGCGCCTTGCCTTTCTCGATCAAGGTCGTGTAGCAGTCGTAGACGCCTTGACGCCGGATGCCGAACGACTTTTCGCCTTCCCACGTCACCTTTCCGACATAGGTGTCTTCGAGAACGACGTTCGCCAGGGCGTCGGCGACGGCCTTGGTGTCCTCGGCGGTGCCGGCATTTTCCATGGCCTCGGCCAAGGCATACACCCACCATGAGTAGTTGCCGGCAAGCGCGTTGAAGGTTCCGAAGTGTTGCAGGAACCGTTCCTGGATCTGCTTCTGCGAATCGGTCACCGGATCGACGCAGGTGACGGGCAGAACGACGTCGTCGGCATATTCTCCGGCAACTTCCAAAATGGTCGTTGTCTCCGATGCCGCTGGAGACGCGATCGGACCCTTGTATCCCATCTCCCGCGCCGCCTTCACGATACTGGCGGTAATCCCGGGTGGCGACGGGCTGGTCACGATGAAGTCGGGCTTGTTCTTCAGCGTCTTGGTGACGATGGGATAGAAATCCGTGTCTTCCCAGTTGAAGTATTCCACGCCCTTCAGCTCGATGCCGTAGTACTTCATCAGGCGCTCATAGGAGAAGTGACAGTCATAACCGTCCTGGTCATCCGGTCCGATGAATGAGGCCGTCTTCAGATTGTCCTTTCCGTAATGTTCGAGCATGAACGGGACGTAGGCGAATCCCTGCTCGTAGTCGGACATCTCGGCTCTGAAATGATAGGGATATTCCTTGCCGAAGATCTTCAGGTATCCCCAACACGCGACGATCGAGATAACCTCGTTCGGCTCGGTGATCTGCAGCATGCCGATCGTGCTGGCGGCCGCTTGACTGAATACGTACTTGACCTGATCCTGCTCGACCAATCGCGTCGTTGCCGCACGAGCATCGGCGACGGTGCCTTTGGTGTCGTAGGTGATGACCTCGAGGTCGTAGATTTCGCCGCCGATATTGAGGCCGCCGCTGGCATTGATCACCGCCGCGCCGTCGACCCAGCCCTGCATGGTGGAAATACCCCAATAGGCGACAGGACCCGTGAGCGGCACCGCACCGCCGATCTTGATGACTTTGTTCGCGGCGCGCGCCGGTCGACCGCCCAATGCGGTACCCAATACGGGCGCGACACCCAGGGCCGACGCCCTGATGAAGAATTCGCGACGGGTGATTTTTCCCTGCACGAAAAGCGACCTGAGCTTCTTCAGATCCGACATAGTCGTACCTCCCTTCAATTGTAGAACAATTGCCGATGTCTAAACGCTAAGGAACTTCCGCCGCCAATACTATCCGATTTCGGCAACGGCCGTGAGTCGGGGACGCGGTGCGAGAGCCAGAGCACACGATGGAAACCGCGATTTTTGCCAAGGTTATGAAACGGTTATCCGCAGCGGCAATCGGCTTCCCACTGCGTTTCCTTCCGATCCCGTGGAATATGACGTCCGGTTGCCCATCGAGCGGCCATATGTAATATTTTTTTCCTGTGTTTACGGGAATTGACTGATGCTGACCGTCCCGTCCGCGATACCACCAGCCGCGCGTATTGATGCTCAATACAGCCACGACATCCATGAGCAGGCCACCCTGCTCGACAATTGGAACCAAGAATATTGCCAGGTTTCGAAAGGCGCCTTCGACGGATCGGTAATCTCGGTCCGGGCCGAGGGTCTGCGGATTTTCGTCGAACGCATGAACCGAGCGGTTTTGCAGAAAGGGGACGTCGCGCGTAATCGAATTGGCTTTGGCATTCCGCTTAGTCTGAGCGGGAAATCGGTCCTATGCGGGGAGGAATCGCATCTCGATGGCCTGCACGTTTTTTCCGGTTCGTCGGGGTTTGAATATCTTTCGCCGGAAAAGCTGATTTTCATCGGCCTCGAAATGACCGTGCCCGACGCCACGTCGTCGGGCGAAGAGGTGATGCTGGTAAGGGAACTCCAGCGCGCGCTTCGGCAGGGCCGGCGGGTTATCCCGTTGGACACCGCCTATGCCCGCAATTTCGGCCTGTCGCTAATGGCGATGTTCGACGGACTACGCTCCGATCCGATCGTATTGGACAATCCGCACAGCGTGTCAGCCCTGAAGCGAGCATCGGCCGGAGCGGCCCTTGAGTTGCTGTCCCATCGCGGCGAACAGACCCATCCCCAGGCTATGACCATTGCCAACAATTGGCGTTTGGCCAGTCAGGCGCGCGCGCTCATCGAGGAATCTCCGGATTGTCCGATGTCGATTGTCGAAGTGGCAATTCGCCTTGGCGTGTCGCGACGGACATTGCAATACGCGTGCCAGCGCGCGCTCGACCTCAATCCGACGGCCTATCTACGGGCGATTCGCCTCAGTCGTGCCCGGATGGAAATGCAACACGCCCGATCGGTGACGGAGGCGGCGACACGCTGGGGATTCTGTCACTTCGGATATTTTGCCAGGGACTATCGCCAAATGTTTGGCGAGTTGCCGTCGGATACGCTCAAGCGCGCGCAGGCGAATTAGGCCCATCGAGGCGGCTCGCAGGCCCGCCGCTCTGGCGAGACCTCCGGCGTAATCCGTCAAGCGCGGCGAGAGAGCAGCCGAAATACCAACATGCCGGCGACCATGGCGACGACAAATGCGAAAACGTCGGGCAGTCCGGTGCTCAATGCGGCCAGCGCCGGTCCGGGGCAAAAACCGGCGAGACCCCAGCCGACGCCGAACAGAACGGCGCCGATGACAAGACGATGGTCGATGTCGCGGCGGGTTGGCAGCTTCAACTCGCCACCGAACACCGATACATTCCGGGCTCGAAGCCACGCGAATCCGGGAACCGTGACCGCCAAGGCACCGGCCATGACGAACGCGAGTGTCGGGTCCCAGTGTCCGGCGACGTCGAGGAACGAGAGGACCTTTGCCGGATTGATCATCTGCGACACGGTCAATCCAACGCCAAAAAGAAGGCCTGAAAGCAGGGACCAGAATACCGCTCTCACGCTTTCGCCCTAGACAACGTGACGGATGAAAAAAACGGTCAAACCGGCGACGGCCATGAAGATGGCTGTCGCCGCAAGCGACCGTGGCGAAAGGCGGGCTAGCCCGCATACTCCATGTCCACTGGTGCAACCGCTTCCCATACGGGTGCCGAACCCGACCAGGAGGCCGGCCAAGATCACGACGGGCCAGGACGCCGATAGATCGACGACGGTAGGGTCTCCGGTGACCGCGTATAGGCTCATGGGACCAGCCACAAGCCCGGCGATAAAGGCCAACCGCCAAAACAGCGTGCCGCCCTTCGAGTCGGGAATATCGCCGAGAATGCCACTGACCCCGGCCACGCGGCCCAGCGTCGCCAGCAGTATGACGGCGGCGGCACCTATAAGTACGCCGCCAAGAAATCCCGAAACGGGCGTGAACTCGGTCATCCGGCGTTTTCAGGTCATGTCGCCGCTAAAACGGCGAACGTTACGATTCTCATTCGACGGATTGGCAAGTGCTCGCCGCGGACCCGATTGCGGTCAGGCGCTGCCTTCGTAGCGGAACGACAATTTCACTTTGGCCCGGTAAGCTTCGACCTTGCCATCCTTCAATTGCAGGTCGAGCTCGAGAATTTCGGCAACACGCAAGTCGCGCAGGCTTTGGGACGCCCGATTGACGGCTGCCGTCGCGGCTTTTTCCCATGATTCGCTGCTGGTTCCGACGAGTTCGATGAATTTGTAAACGGCCTCTGCCATGTCCCACTCCTGTCTGCGATGGTTGCACCATATAGGCATCGACCCGTACCGACCCAATGCCCGCCTTTGCGTTCCCGACACGTTAGAGCCGCCCGGTCGTACCGGCCAGTTTGGCATTTTCGTTCGTATCGGGTCCGAGGTGACAAGTGTCGACGACGGAGGACCGGCCGACAAGTGAAAACTCGCCGTCACTTTCGGCTAGGGCCCTGTTCGCGGACGACGTTATGATGGCGGCCCGATCAAGAATGGCATTCCAGCGATCGATGATTCCGCCGCTAAATGGATTACGCGCTTTCGAGGCCGTTGCTCGTCACCTCAATTTCACCCGCGCGGCGGAAGAACTTGGTGTCACCCAATCGGCGGTGAGCCACCAGATCCGCAATCTCGAGGACATCGTCGGCGTTGCCTTGTTCCAGCGCGCGGGCGGCCACCTCACCCTGACGCAAGCCGGAGAGGCGTTGCTGCCGGGGATCAGTGAGGCATTCGTGGCGATACAGCGCGCCATCGGATCGCTCGAGGCGGCGCGCGAAGGGCGTCCGCTCGGTCTCATAACGCGGGCCCATTTCGCCCTGAAGTGGCTGGCGCCAAGACTGGTGCGGCTGTGGGAACGGTACCCGGGGTTCGACCTCCGCCTTCAGCATTCGAACTTTCCGGCCGACTTTTCGCGTTCCGACATCGATCTTTCGATCGAATGGCGGCGGAAAGACGATGTCGATCATCGCGCGCGATCGCTCGTCGAAGGCAATCTAACCCCAGCTTGTAGCCCCGCCGTACTGCGCGAACACGAGCAGCCTCTGGCGCCCTCCGATTTGAAAGATTTTGCACTGTTGCATGAGGCCGACGAAACCGCATGGCGGGAATGGCTGGTTCTGGCCGGGGTCGGAAACCTTACGGCGAACCGCAATCACTATTATGACGACACCAATGTACGCCAGGAGGCGGCCATCGCGGGTGAGGGTTTTTCACTCGTTTGCCCGGAATTGGTCGAAAGTGATGTCCAGGACGGCCGCTTGTTGTGTCCGTTTGATTTGCACCTGCCGAGCTACGCGTACTTTCTCGTCACACCGGATCATCCCGTCAGTCTCCAGGCGCGGCGCTTCATTGCGTGGCTGTTGGAGGAAGCCGGTTGCCCATGACGGCGCCTCATGGTGCATGAGAAAATCGCGTTTACGAGCGATCCGAACCGCGGCTATCGTTGCCACCGGATCCGCGCCGGATTCGAGTGTTTAATTGCTTCGTCACTTGGATCATCAACGCGAGCAACACCCGATGGCCATGACCGCAAACTCAACATGCGATTCGTCGCAAGATACTCCTGATCCAACGGTGTCGCCGCGGCTCCGCGGCCTCGCTCCGGCCGCCTACGTCGATCCGGCGTTCTTCGCCCAGGAATGTCGAGAGCTGTTCCCGAAGGCCTGGACCTTCGTCGGGTTTGCCCATGAAATTTCAACTCACGGCGATGCCCTGCCGGTTACGGTGGGAGGTCAGCCGATCTTGCTGGTCAATCGCGGCGACAATGAAATCGTGGCGTTCCACAATGTTTGCCGCCACCGCGCCGCGGTCCTTATCGATACGCCATCGAATGCCGGGCGTTTCATCCGCTGCCCCTACCATTGCTGGACCTATGACCTCGATGGCAAGCTTTGCCGGGCGCCCCATTTCGGTGGGCCGAATGTTGACTTTCCTGACGGTTTCTTGCCCGAAGATCATGGTCTCAAGCCTGTCCGCTGCACGGTCTGGCATGATTGGATCTTCGTCAACATCAACGGTAACGCGCCGGATTTCGATGTCCATAGCGCGGCCTTGCGGGCCCGCCTTTCCGATATAGACCTCGAGTCCTTGCGCCCAATCGGCGTCATCGACCTCGGCGAGGTGAGGACCAATTGGAAGTTCCTGATGGAGAACTTTATTGAGCCCTATCACGTGCAGTTCGTCCATACGTCGACCACGCGACAGCCGCTGGTCAACCACTCGACATTCGTCGACGGCAACTGCATCGGATCGGCGGTCGATATCGATCCTAAGTCCGCTGCGACGGAAGCGGGCGTGGCGCGGTTGGAGGTCAGTTCGCGTTACCTGACGCTGTTTCCCAACTTTGTTCTGGGCTGGTACGAGCCCGATCAACTCGGCGTTCACCTGAATGTGCCGGTTGCGCCCGGAATAACCCGCCAGCGGCGGGCGCTCTATCAAACCGGATCGGCGGCGATGTCGGATTCTCAGATCGATGACCTCAAGCAATTGTGGTGCAAAGTCCATCGTGAAGACCACGAGATTTGCGAACGTCTGCAAATGGGACGAGCGTCGCCGGTTGCCGCCGACGGCGGCGTACTGTCGCCACATTGGGAGGTCAACGTTCGCCGGTTTCAGGACCTGGTGCTCGAAGCGGCCAGCCCGGTTGGAGACGACGGGGCGGCGTGCAGTACCAATCCAACGATTTGAAATTTGGCGTTCCGGATGTCGGAAATGGCTGCCAACAGCAAATTCCGATATGGCGCCTGCGGCCAGTTGCGCGAAGCCGGGCTCAAGATCGTCCATGAACCCGGGCCGATGAAGCACGGCACACGGGTTGTCGCCTTTTTCGAAGACCCCGACGCTTTCAAAGTCGAGTTGAACGAGTCGGCATCAAAATAGGAACGCGCGGCGGCACGTTCGGCGGCAAAAGTGTCGTCAGCCGGCGCCGCTCCCGGCCACCGCTCCAAGGGTGCTCGCGACGACGCCAAAGATCAACACCAAAGATTGGCCGAGGGCGATGAGACTGACGATTGCGACGACCGAAATAATCGCGGCGATTAGCCCGTATTCGGTCGCGGTTGTGCCCGAATCGCTGTCGCCAAGTCGGATGATTCGCCTGATCATGGGTCGTAGTCTCCCAAATCGCAGGGCTGGCTCGCGCCCTCGATCGATCCAGAATGTTACATAATCGCTGTTAATCAATTGCTGATGAGATCTTTATAATCGTGGCGCGATTCCAGGTTTCGAGTACATCGGCAACACTTCGGCGAGTGGCGTGGGGCGGATATCCAGGTTCTCGAATCCCGGTCTGTCCGGCGCGGCAATATTGTCTTCCATCATCAGAATGACCTGGTCGCGGGTAAGGGGCGGCGTCGGTAGAAGCGCCAGAACCGCGGCCATGGCCCGCCACAGAGGGAAGGGGAGGGGCAGCAAAAGCCGCCGCCTGCCGAAATGGTGCAGAACGGTGTGCAGGAGCTCCCGATAGGACAGGATTTCCGGTCCGCCAAGCTCGTAGGTCTGGCCCAATGCGGCATCGGACGTCGTCGCGGCCAATGCCGCCTTGGCGACATCGTCGACGAAGACCGGATGCAGCTTGGTTCTTCCCTGACCGAAAAGCGGTATCACCGGACTGAATGACGCCATCCGCGCGAAGGTATTGATGAAGGAATCGTCGGGCCCGAACATGACGCTTGGCCTGATGATGACGGCCGGCGGATAGCCGTGGCGAACCGCTGTTTCGCCCGCGGCGCGCGCCCGCACGTAAGCCGATGGCGATTCCGAATCGACACCAATACCGGATATATGGACCAAGTACGGCCGGCCCATGTCGGCCGCCGTGCTGGCCACATTGCGAGCCCCTTCGACATGAATAGCCGCGAAGGACTCGCGACCAAGCTCGATATAGCGGCCGACCGCGTTGATGACCGCTGCCGCGCCGGTCATTGCGGCGACCACTTGTTTCGGATTGCGTATGTCGGCTTCGATGAAGCTTACCGCGCTGGTATTCCCGACGATGGCCGTCCGCATGGCGCGGTCCGGGTCGCGGACGGCAACCCGAACATGGCAACGTCGGGCCGCCAATTCGGCAACGATACGGCTGCCGAGGAATCCACTGCCGCCGAAAACCGTATAGATGTCCGATGTCACTCAGGGCCCGAGCTGTCGTGCCTTGGAACGATAGCATGAAACGAATAACCGATGTGCCGCCGCACCCGGAGTTGGATCGACCGAAACCGGTCTGCGCGCCATCGAAAGCGCCGCGGCCTGGTCCGGTCCGCGGCGCCGATTTGTCGGCCCTCGGCGGGCCTGAATGACAGCTAGCAGGGTGCTGAAAAAGTCGGTGAGATGGGCAGGGCTCGCAATAAAAGAATCGACACGGTGCCACTAGCGAAAAGAAAGAATCGCCCCCGGGTCATTTAGGAATCATTCTTGCTCAAATCCGTGCCGGAAATAGTTTT
>JAAEOK010000005.1 GCA_024244705.1 Alphaproteobacteria bacterium | reverse complement strand
GCCGACATCTGCGTCTATACGAACACCAACCTGACCATCGAGACCCTATGACCGACTATACCGCCTCCGCCTTCAGTCCGCGCGAGATCGTCTCCGAGCTGGACCGCTTCATCGTCGGCCAGAACGACGCCAAGCGCGCCGTCGCCGTCGCGCTGCGCAACCGCTGGCGGCGCCAGCAACTGTCCGACGAGCTTCGCGAAGAGGTGCTGCCGAAGAACATCCTGATGATCGGCCCGACCGGCGTCGGCAAGACCGAGATCGCGCGCCGGCTCGCCAAGCTCGCCCAGGCGCCGTTCCTCAAGGTCGAGGCGACCAAATTCACCGAGGTCGGCTATGTCGGCCGCGACGTCGAGCAGATCGTCCGCGACCTGGTCGAGATCGCCATCAGCATGACCCGCGAACAGTTGCGTAAGGAGGTCACCGCCAAGGCCGAGCTCAACGCCGAGGAACGGGTGCTCAACGCGCTGGTCGGCGAAAAAGCCGGCCGCGACACCCGCGAGAAGTTCCGCCGCATGCTGCGCGACGGCCAGATCAACGACAAGGAGATCGAGATCGAGGTGATGGAATCCGGCGCCGGCAACCTGCCGACCTTCGATCTGCCGGGCATGCCCGGGGCCAGCGTCGGCATGGTCAACCTCAACGACATATTCGGCAAGGCGTTCGGCGGCCGCACCAAGTCCAAGCGGTTGACGGTCGACGAAAGCTATGACGTGCTGTTGGCGGAGGAAAGCGACAAGCTGCTCGACGAGGACCGGGTCGTCGGCGGCGCGATTACGCTGGTCGAGCAGAACGGCATCGTCTTCCTCGACGAGATCGACAAGATCACCGCGCGCTCGGAACGGGTCGGCGCCGACGTCAGCCGCGAAGGCGTGCAGCGCGACTTGCTGCCGCTGATCGAGGGCACCCAGGTGGCGACCAAGCACGGCACGGTCAAGACCGACCACATCCTGTTCATCGCCTCGGGCGCGTTCCACCTCGCCAAGCCGTCGGACCTGCTGCCCGAACTGCAGGGCCGGCTGCCGATCCGGGTCGAGCTCAAGGCGCTGACCCGCGACGATTTCGCGCGCATATTGCGCGAGCCCGAGAACAGCCTGATCATCCAGTACAAGGCGCTGATGGGCACCGAGGACGTGGCCCTCGACTTTACCGAGGACGCGATCGACGCCCTCGCCGACCTGTCGGCCGACATCAACAGCGCGGTCGAGAACATCGGCGCCCGCCGCCTCCATACGGTGATGGAAAAGCTGCTCGACGAGATCAGCTTCACCGCCACCGATCGCCCCGGCGACGAAATCACCATCGACGCCGCCTATGTCCAGGAACGGGTCGGCGAGCTGGCCAAGGACGCCGACCTCAGCAGGTTCATTCTGTAGGGGCTGCTTGTCCGCCACCACGCGGTGGCGAAATCCGCCCTTCCGCGCCCACCAAATCTAAGCCACCACCGTGGCGCAGTTGCAGGGCGCCAGTTGTGAGACCTTGTTCGACACGCTGCCCATCAAGAGCCGCCTGGTCGGGCCCAGGCCGCGGCGGCCCATGACGATGAAATCGGCCTTCTGGGCATCGGCGACCGACAGCACGACCTCGGTCGGATCGCCGAATTCGGCGACCCAGGTGATGTCCTCGATGCCGTGGCCGCGGGCGCGCTCCCGCGCCGCCTCGGCCAATCCCTCGACGACCGAATCGTAGTAGAGATAGTCGTAGGGCTCGGGCAGATGCTCCTGGCGGCCGAAGCGCTGCAGCTCGGCCGGAATGTCGCCGCGGACGATGGCATGGACGACGATCAATTTGGCGTCGGAGCCGGCGCACAGGCGGCAGGCGAAATCGAGCGCCGCCCACCCGTTCTCCGAACCGTCGATTGCCACCAAGACACGCTCGTACATGGACATCCCCTCCGAAATACCGGCACCGTTTCGGGGAGATGAACATAATTCGGGCGCCGCGTCGACAGGCGAGGACCGGACCGCCGGCGGCCCGGTTCGGGGCAATCACTCGGGCACGCCGGCGCGCGCGCCAGCCTGTGGCGGACACCCACTGGGCGATACCAAAGTCCAGCGGGTCCATGGTCAGTCCGGATCGGGGCTCCTCGCTAATCGAGATAGTTCGCCAGCGCCGCCGCCATGACGTCGGCCTTGGTGCCGTGCGGGAACAGGGTCAGGAACCGGCCGTCGGGGCCCATCAGGTAGGTGATCGAGGAATGGTTGACGAGGTAGTCGACGGCGTCCCCATCGACACCCGGCACCTTGACGCGATGGATGCGGTACGCCTTGGCGGCCGCCGCGACTTGGGCCTCGCTGCCGGTAAGCCCGGTGAGGTCGGGATGGAACAGGCCGACATAGTCGCCCAGCACCGCCGGCGTGTCGCGTGCCGGATCGATCGAGACGAACAACGGCTGCACCCGCCCCGCCGTGTCGCCGAGGAGGTCGAGCGCCGCCGCCATTTCCTGGAGCCCGGTCGGGCAGATGTCCGGGCAATAGGTATAGCCGAAATAGATCAGCATATGGCGGCCGCGGAAATCGGCGTCGGTGCGGCTTTCGCCGCGATGGTCGACCAACGTGAACGGGCCGCCGAACAGCGCCTCCAGCGGCGGCGCGGTCGTGTCTTGCGCGGCCCCCGCTCCCGCCGGGACGACCAGAGTGGCGGCGAGCAGCACGGCGATCAGCCGGGTGCTCATTCCTCCGGCTTCAGGCCCGGAATGCCGTAGACGCCATCGGCCTCGATCAGTGCCTTGACCTGCTCGTCGCCGCGGAACCAGTTCTTGGCCTCCTGGCTCTTGCGGTCGAGTCCGCGTTGTTCCGCCCAGTCGCGCACGAACCAGGTCGCCCGGCTCCACTCGCCGTCGGGTGCCAGGCGCTTGAACTGGAGGACGAAAAGCGTCGCCTTGGGATCCTTGATGAGGAGCCCGTCGGCGGTGATCTTCCGGCCGCAGAAGGGCAACAGGTCGTTGGCGGCGCCGGCGAAGATATCCTGGTTCTTGGCCGGCAGGATGAGGGTGCCGTCGTCCTTGAGCAGGCCGAGCTGGCGCTTGCCGCCACCGCAATTTTCCGGACAGTCGCCGCTGAGCTCGCACAATATGTCGACGACCGTGGCGTCGAAGCGGGCCTTTTCCTCGTACTCGATGCCCCATTCGTCGGCGGCCAGCGCCGGGCCGGCGAACAGAGCGGCGGCCGTAGCCGCGATGATCCAAATCTTCATGATCAGTTCCCGAACGGCTGGATGCCGTAATCCTCGTGGGTCAGGTTGACGACGCCATTGTCGTCGGCGACTTGGCTGACGATCAGGTAGTTGACGCCGTCGCGCTGATAGAGGTCGCCGTCGACGGTGACGCTGTGGCTCTGGATGGTCAGCAGCTTCGGATTGTTGACGCTGGTCGCGTCGCCCTCGACGCGCAGCACGACATAGACGTTGCCGTCCTCGCCGAGCACGCTGACCGGGATGCCGCCGACCGCGCACCACACCGCGCATTGGTGGTGGGCGGTGCCTTCGGCGTACATGATCTCGGTGACATAGCACCAGGTATCGATGATCTCCCCGGTTACGGTAACCCGCTCAGGCGTCGCCCCCCGCGCCGCGCCGGTGGCACAAAACACGAGGGCCGCCGCGCCCAAGGCGGCGGCGCGTATCACTTTCATCGAATCTTCCTCCGGCCATATCGATCAAGCGGCGGGATTATGGGAGCAGGCCGAGCGGCGGTCCAATCAAACCGGGTTCACGAGAATCGGCGCGCCGCGTTATCCATCGCCCGACACCTAATGCCGGCGATGTTGCGCTGTGTCCCGGGCCGAACCGGCCGCGGGCGGACCGGATTGCTACCGTTTGCGGGCGGTGCTCAAATCGGAGAGCAGGGCCTCGATTTCCTCGTCTTCGAGATCGCCGATCTGCTCGGCGAGCACGTTGGCGAGTTCGGTCGCCTGGGGCCGCATGCCGGCGGTGTCGACGACCACCCGCGGGTGCGACAGGCGGGCCAGCCGCTTGAGCTCTTCCGCCTGGTCCCAGATGAGGTCGAAATAGCCGCAGATCTGCATCACCAGGCCGGGACTGGGGCGACCGCGGCGACCGTGTTCGAGCGCCGACAGATAGGCCGCCGAAACCTGCAGCGCCTCGGCCATGTCCTTCAACGTGATCCCGCGCTCCGTCCGGAGCTCGCGGATTCGCTCTCCGAAAGGTGTCATCCTGTTTCCCCAAATATGGTGCAGCGTCGCCGTTTGCTGGGACATGCGCCTAATCCTCGTAAAGACCCCGCGTGCGATGCCAGTCGACGACCGATTCCTCCGGGTAGCCGTCGTACTGACTATCCGACGGGCCGGCCGCGACCTCGACCCAGCTCGCCTTCGACGCCACCATCATGTGGACCGTTTGCGGCGGCACCGGCAGTTCGCTGTCGATCGCGCCGGCGATCGGATAGACCCAGGCCGGCCAGCGCGGGTCCTCGACCCACAACGCGCTGCCGCACTTGGCGCAGAAATTGCGCCGCGCCGGGCTTTTCTCGGTGCCGCTTTCGGTCGCGATCGTGGCCTGCCAGACGGTGATGTTCTCCGTGCCCTCGACGGTCAGCGTGGCGGCGTCGCCCATCAGGTTGATAGCGTAGCCGCCGGCACCGGCACTCTTGCGGCAGATCGAGCAGTAACAGCGCATGAAGGGATAGCGGGTATGCGAATCGACCGCGAACGTCACGGCCTTGCATTCACAGGATCCTTCCAAGCGTGGCATCGAAGTCTCGAAAATCGTCTCGAATGCTTAACTGAAAAGCAGTTTAACCGATTGATTCCGTGTTGTCTCCCCTTTCGACGCAAATCCGTCACATTCCGACACACGGGGCGCCGGCGGCGGCGGTCGCGGTTCTAGGGCGCCAGCGGCGGCGGTCGGTGGCGCAGGCGGCCGAGCGCATTGCCGGTGATGGCGGCGATCAGGATGGCACCGCCGACCCAGGTCCACGGGCTCGCCGTCTCGCCGAGGAAGATCCACACCCAGAGCGGGCCGAACACCACCTCGGTCATGGCCAGCAGGGTCAGTTCCGCCGCCGGCAGCGCCTTCGAGCCGATGGTGTAGAGGCTGAGCCCGAAGCCGAGCTGGCACACGCCGAGACCCAGGGCGAGCAGGGTGTCGTTGGTCGACAGCGCCAGCGAAACGCCGCCGCCGAGACATATCGCCAGCGCGACCGCGGTCATGAACAGCCCGCCGAGGGAGACCGCGGGCAGCATGTCGTCGTTGCGCCCCGAGCGCAGAGCGATGGTGAACAGGGCGAAACCGAGCGCCGAGACCAGCGCCGCCGCGTTGCCGAACAGATGGCCGACGGCGATGCCCTCGGCGACCATGATGGCGACGCCGACGAGCCCCACGGCCATGGCGATCCAGGTCGCCCGCCGCACCCTCTCGCCGATCAGCACGCGGCCCAGGAGGGCGGCGATGAAGGGCGCGGTGGCGAACAGGAACATGGCGTTGGCGACGGTGGTGTTGACCACCGATACGATGCTGCCGGAAAAGGCGAGGACCAGGGCCAGCCCGCCGAGCACCCCGGCGCGGCCGGCGCGGCGATAGACGGCGAGCGGACGGCCCCCGCTCCTCGCCGCGATGACCAGGAACAGGAAGATTGACAACGCCAGCGAGCGATAGAACAGGATCGCCCACGCCTCCGGGTTCTCCATCAGGCGGACGAACAGACCGAGGATCGACCAGCAGAGGCCGGCCATCAGGACCAGGATGAGGCCGGTGCGATGGCCGATAACGGGCGCGGCGGGGGATGCGGTCATCCGATATGACGTCCGCGCGGAGCGGACACGGCGCCCACCCTCACCGCGACCGCTTGAGCAGGACATAGAGCGCGCCGTCGCCGCCGTCGCGCGGCCGCGCCGGGCGGAAGGCGAGCAGCAACGGCCGCAGTTCGGCGCCGTTGAGCCAGGCCGGCACGGCGGCGCGCAAAACGCCGCCGGTGCGCGCGCCCTTGCCGGTGATGACCAGCACGCAGCGGCGCCCCGCCTGGGCCGAGGCGGTGATGAAGTCGATCAGCGCGCGGTGGGCCTCGGCCTGGGTGTGGCGATGGAGGTCGAGCCGGGCCTCGACCTCGAGCTGGCCTTTCTTGAGGCGCTCGGCGGTCCGTTTGTCGACGCCGGGGGCCGTGGCGGCGCTCAACGGCGGCAGCGCCGGCGCCGGACGCGGTTCCGTCGGGCGCGCCGAGGCTCGGCCTTTCCCGGCCTCGGGTTTGGCCGTGCCCGGGGCCACCGGCGCCGTGGCGATGGGCGCCGCCTGCTTGCGCTTCAAGGGCGTGGTGTCGCGCACGACATGGGCCCACAGCGCGTCGCCGTCGACCGCGGACGGCTTAGTCTTCCGCGGCGCCATCGATCAGGATGATGTGCAGCCGCCGCGGGCCGTGGGCGCCCATCTGCAGGGTCTGCTCGATATCGGCGCTGCGCGACGGGCCGGTGATGAGGTTGAGGGTTCGCGGCGGCGCGTCGCCGAACGCCGCGCGCACCCGATCCCAGGCATCTTCGTAGGGGCCGACAATTTCGTCGGCGTCGAGGATGACGACATGGGTCTCGGGCAGGAAGTTGATCGTCGTCGGCGACGCCGCACCGGAGACGAGCAGCAGCGTGCCGGTTTCGGCGATAGCGGTGAACGCGGCGGCGACGCCGACCGCGTCGTCGCCTTCCGCCTTGTCGCGGCGGATCTCCAACAGCGGCGCCTGGTCCCAGGGGATGGCGTCGAGCTTCGGATCGGGCGCCATCACCACCCGCGCCGGCAGGTTCTGCTCGCTGAGGTAGGTGGTGAGCGCGTCCGGCACCTCCGCCCCATCCGCCACCCGGGCGACCGTGGCCGCCGCCTCGACCGCCATGTCGACGAACAACGCGCGCCGCGCCGACGGGTCGAGTTGGCCGCGCTCGGGCACGAGATGGCGGGGATGCTCGTCGAGACGGGCGGCGAGCCGATCGGTTTCGGCGGCGCTGCGGCCGGCGCCGACGGCGGCGCGGACCCGGCCGAGGATCTGCTCGCGCGCGCTCATGGCCGGCGCTCCGCTCGTTGCGCCGTCCGCCACTGGGCCTGGAAGGTGCCGCCCTGGGGCGCCGGCAGATCGCGGAAATCGGTCCACCCGGCGGCCAGCGGGAGTGCCTTGAAACGGCCGCGGCCACGCGCCAGGACCTTGAGCAGGGTGATGCCGAACCGCATCGCCAGGTGATAGAGCGCGGGCCGGCGGGCGAACCCCGCCCACAGCCGGAGCCCGGAGCGCGCGGCGGCCGGGGACAGCCGGCGTTCGAATTCCTCCTCGCGCCAGTGGCGCATCAGCTTGGGCAGGGGGATACGCACCGGGCACACTTCCTCGCAGCGGCCACAAAAGCTCGACGCATTGGGCAGCGCCTTGGCCTCCTCGAGCCCGATCAGGCCCGGATCGAGCACCTTGCCGACCGGCCCCGGATAAACCCAGCCATAGGCGTGGCCGCCGACCGCGCCGTAGACCGGACAATGGTTCATGCAGGCGCCGCAGCGGATGCAGCGCAGGATTTCCTGGAACTCGGTGCCGAGCAAGCGGCTGCGGCCGTTGTCGAGGAACACGACATGGAATTGGTCGGGACCGTCGATGTCCTCGGAGCGCTTGGGCCCGGTCGAGAACGTGGTGTAGACCGACATTTCCTGTCCGGTCGCCGACCGCGCGAGGACCCGCAGCAGCGTGGTCGCGTCCTCCAGGGTGGGGACGACCTTCTCCAGGCTGGCGATGACGATATGGACCCGGGGCAGGATCTGAGTCAGGTCGCCGTTACCCTCGTTGGTGACGATCACCGTCGAGCCGGTCTCGGCGATGCAGAAATTGGCCCCGGTGATGCCGACGTCGGCGTCGATGAATTTTTGCCGCAGTTCGTGGCGCGCCTCGGCCAATAGCTCGGGCGGATCGTCGAGGGAGCGGTCGGCGGGTAATTCGGTGTGGGCGGCGCGGAAGGCGTCGGCGACCTGTTCCTTGTTGACGTGAATCGCCGGCGCGATGATGTGGCTCGGGGTTTCGTGGCGAAGCTGGATGATATATTCGCCGAGATCGGTTTCGACCGGCTCGATGCCGTTCTCCGCCAGATAGTCGTTGATGCCGATCTCCTCGCCGATCATCGACTTGCCCTTGGTCACCGTGCGGGCGCCGGCGCGGCGGCAGATATCGAGGATGACGGTGCGCGCGTCGCCGGCGTCGGCGCACCAATGGACCTCGCCGCCGCTGGCGATCACCTTGTCCTCGAATCGTTCGAGATAGAAATCGAGGTTGGCCAGGGTATGGTTCTTGATGTCGCGCGCCTGGTCGCGCAGCGTCTCGAACTCGGGCAGCCGCGCGGCGGCGGCGCGGCGGCGCTCGATGAACCCGACCTTCATGTTGCCGAGCGCGCGCTGCAGCGACCGATCGGCGAGCGCGACCCGTGAATTGGCGCGGAAATTGTTGCTCGTCGGTTGCAATATCTAGCCCTCGGCCTCGCCGATCGCCGGCGTGTCGGTCATCCCGGCCAGGATTTCGGCGACGTGGCGTACCTCGACGTTGTCTCCTTCGCGTTTGAGCTTGCCGGCGATGTTGAGCAGACAGCCGAGATCGCCGGCGAGGACGAGATCGGCGCCGGTGGCGCGGATGTTGGCGACTTTCTCCGCCACCATGTGGTTGGAAATCTCCGGATACTTGATACAGAACGTGCCGCCGAAGCCGCAGCAAACCTCGGTCGCCGCCATTTCCGTCACGGTCAGCCCGTCGACCTTGGCGAGCAGCGCCCGCGGCTGATCCTTGACCCCATGCTCGCGCAGGCTGGCGCAACTGTCGTGGTAGGTCGCGGTACCGGCGAGCCGCGCGGCCACCCCATCCCAACCGCGGACATCGACCAGGAACTGCGTCAGCTCCCAGGTCCGGCCGGCGAGCTCTTCGGCGCGCGGTGCCCATTCCGCGTCGCCGGCGAACATTTCGGGGTAGTGAAGCTTGATCATGCCGCCGCAGGACCCGCTCGGCACCACGACATAGTCGAAGTCGGCGAAGGCGGCGATGACGCCCTTCGCAATCGCCGCGCTATCGGCGCGGTCGCCATTGTTGTAGGCCGGCTGCGCGCAACAGGTCTGGGCCTGCGGCACGCTGACGCGGCAACCGGCCTGTTCGAGCAGCTTGACCGCGGCGAAACCGACCGACGGCCGAAACAGGTCGACGAGACAGGTCACGAAGAGTCCGACGTGGGGCTGGGCGTCGTTCATTTATCGGGCGATCCGGCAAAATTCAGCTTCCGCCGAACATGCAGCCTGGCCCCGCCTTTGGCAAGACGCGGATGGCGAGAGCGAGCGCGTCGGCGAGCTAGCTCGTCGGCTCGAGCCGTTCGGCGACGGCGATCGGAAGCAGGATGTAATAGGCACCCGGCTGGTTCATCCGGCCGGCCAATTCGAACGCTTCGGCGCCCGAGCCCCAGTAGAAATCGCCGCGCACCGCGCCGGTGATCGCCGATCCGGTGTCCTGGGCGACCATCAGCCGGCGCAGTGGTTTGCCGTCTTCGCCGGGCCATGTGGTGTCGAGCCAGAGCGGCGCGCCGAGGGGCAGGAACGCCCGGTCGACGGCGAGGCTGCGGGCCGGCGTGAGGGCCACGCCCTGGGCGCCGATCGGCCCCGCCCCGACGATCTCGCGAAAAAAGATATAGCGCGGATTCTCGGCCATCAGCAGCCGCGCCTCGACCGGGTTCGCCCGCAGCCATGCGCGGATCGCCGGCATGTTGGCATCCTCCGGGCCGATCAAGCCACGGTCGAGCATCAAGCGGCCGATGGCGACGAAGCCATGACCGTTGTTGCCCGCATAGCCGACGCGCACCACCGTGCCGTCGTCGAGGATCACCCGTCCCGAGCCCTGGATGTGCAGGACAAAGGCGTCGACGGGATCGTCGACCCACAGCAATTCGAGGTCCCGCCCGTCGAGGTAGCCGGCCTCGATCGCATTGCGGTCGGCGTAGGGTACGGCGGCGGCGGCACCCCCGGATGCCGCGACGAGATCGTCGGGCGGCCCATAGATCGGAACCCGGTAGCGGCCGGAGCGGGCCCGCGCGCCCCTCAGCTCGGCTTCGTAATAGCCGGTGAACTTGCCGCTGCCGCCGTGCGGCGATGCCACGCGATAGGGCCGGAATTGGTTTTCGAACAGGGCCCGGGCGGCGCCGTCGTCGACCGCCGGTGCCGACACGGACAGGTCTTGCGCCCGGTCACACACCAATTGCCAATCGCCCACCCGGCCGCTGCGTGGATCGGGGCCCAATGCGCGGTCGGCCGGCAGGGTGTCGAATTTGGCGCAGGAGACCACGAAGGCGCCCACCGCCTCGCCAAGGGCGTCGTCGCGCCAGCCGGGCAGGTCGTCGAAATCGACCGCGGTGAATATGGCGCCGCTGAATGCGGTGTCAGCGGGGTGTTCCGGGGTCGCGACTTCGGCACCGTCACAGGCGCCGAGGGCAAGCAGGGCGGCCGCCGCGATCCAGATTGATGAAAGTCTAGTTCTCGCTACCCGTCTCAACGAGAGTCCAGTTCGGGTCCCGCGACCGGGTATTGCGCGCGAAGGTCCAGATATCGGTGATCTTGGTGACGTGATCGGGATCGCCGTCGACGACCTTGTTGCCGATGTCGCGGGTGACGTTGATCTGTTCGGTGACGAAGCGGACGGTCACGAAGGCAACGCGGGAATCGAGACGGGCCTCGATAATGTTGGATTCCTTGATACCGACCAGCGTCGTTTCCAGGCTCTCGCCGCGATTCTCCCGGGCGTCGATGGCATTGGTGAAATTGTCATAGACCTCGTCGCTGAGCAGCGGCCGCAAGGCTTCCTTCTCGCCCTTGGCGAAGGCGGCGACGACCATTTCGAAGGCGACGCGGGCACCGACGACGAACTCCTCGGGATCGAACGCCCGGTCGGTGACGCGGATCTGGGCCAGTCCGGCCTCCAGCGGCGTGCTCTCCATCGCATCGCCGTCGCCGCGGTCGGGCAAGGCGACCACATTGTCGTCGTTGGCTTTGTCGTTGGTCCGTTCGTAGGCGACATGATCCGGCGGCCGCTCGTGGCCGGTGCGGCGGCCGAGTACGCTTCGCAATCGCAGAATCAGAAAAACCGCGATCATCGCGAAGAAAATCAGATCAATGGGAAATCCGCCGTCCATGCGCTCTTCCGCGTAACCGGGCCCAAATCAAGGATTACGGCGAGCGAGGTTCGGCCGTGGACCGGGCCCGCCGCTTGGTCTAAAGATGGGTGCTTTGAGAACCGATTTCGAGTCCTTATATAGCCAGGGTTACGGTTCGTCTCCGTCAAGTAGATAGAAGGTTCGGGTCGGAAGAGCAAGCATGCTCCTGGTTGTTTTCCTCATACTGGTCGCGGTACCGGCGATCGAGATCGCCCTATTCGTCGAGGTCGGCGGCCTCATCGGCGTCTGGCCGACGATCCTGCTGACCTTCACCACCGCCATCGCCGGAACCATCATGTTGCGGGTGCAGGGGCTGTCGACGCTGCGCCGGGCCGAGCAATCGCTGGCCCGCGACGAGCCGCCGGTGCGCGAGTTGATCGACGGCATGTGTTTGCTGCTGGCCGGGCTGATGCTCTTGATTCCCGGCTTCGCCACCGACGTCATCGGCCTGCTGCTGTTCATTCCGCCGTTGCGCCGCCAGTTCGGCCTGTGGTTGTGGGGCTGGTTCAAGTCGCGGCCCGGGGTCAAGGTCCGTTCCCGTTACGGACGGGGGTTCGAGGCCCGCGACGGGGTCATCGACGGCGAGTTCGAGGAAGTGCAGGACGACGCCATCGAGCTGCCGCCGCCCCCGCCGCCGAAATCGTCGAAATGGGGCCGCCGGTGATTCTGGTCCGCCATGGCGAATCCGAGTTCAATGTCGTGTTTTCCCAGACCCGGATCGATCCCGGGATTCCCGATCCCAAGCTGACCCCGACCGGCCACCGCCAGGCCCGCAACGCCGCCGCCGCCCTCGCCGGCTACGGCATCACCCGGGTGATCTCGAGCCCCTATACGCGCACCCTGCAGACCGCCGTCATTATCGCCGAGGCGCTCGGCGTCGCGCTCGAAATCGAGCCGCTGGTCCGCGAGCGCGGGTTCTTCGTCTGCGACATCGGCACCCCGGCCGGCGATTTGGCCGCGGCGTGGCCGCAGCACGAGTTTGGCCATCTCGACGAGGTCTGGTGGATCGAGGACGAATCCGACGACGCCCTGGTCGCGCGCTGCGACCGGTTTCGCGAACGGGTGGTCGACCATCCCGCGTGGCCCAATCTCGCCGTTGTCGCCCACTGGGGATTCATCCGCGGGCTCACCGGCCTGCAGCTCGGCAACGGCGAGCTGGTGACCTACCGCTTGCCCGACGAAGCGCCGCAAATCGTCCGCACGGGTGGGTGAAAAATTCGGTCGTGTTGCCCCGCCCCGTGATCCGTGGTAGGGCACGCGCGATTCTCTCAGGGAGCCTCGTTCATGTCCGATATCACAGACGGCGCGGCCGCCACCGGCCTGCCCCAGACGCCGCTGCTCGTCAAGGCGCAGTACACCAAAGACCTGTCGTTCGAAAATCCGAGCGCGCCGGAAAGCCTGGCGCGGCTGAAGACGGTTCCCCAGGTCAACGTCAATGTCGGCGTCGAAACCCGCGAACTCGGCGACGGCGATTGGGAAGTCACGCTCGAGATCAAAGCCGACGCAAAGTCGGACGAAGAGACCGTGTTCATCGTCGAATTGATCTATGGCGGTGTGTTCGAGGTCCGCGGCGAGATGCCGGAAGAGGCCAAGCGCGCGCTCTTGCTGATCGAGTGCCCGCGGCTCCTGTTCCCGTTCGCCCGCGACATCCTGTCGAGCGCGACACGCGACGGCGGCCTGCCGCCGTTGCTGTTGCAGCCGATGGATTTCGTCCAGCTCTACCGGCAGAAATACGCCGACGCGGGGCCGCCGACGGTCGGCAACGCGTGAACCGGCGCGGTCCGGCAAGACCGCGTCCCGACACGCACGGGTTTCGTCAAACCGGGGTCAGGCCCGCCACAGCGGTTTATTGATTTTTTCGAGAAAGGCCTCGTGGGCCGCCACCTCGGCCTCGCTCGGCGCATGGGGTCGGGGTTCGCGACGCGGCCGCTCGGCCGCTATCGCCGTCGCGCCGCGGTCGCCGTCGGCGGTCAATGCGAACCCCGGTTGGCGTCCGCCGATCAACTCCAGATAGACCGCCGCGAGCAGGCGGGTGTCGATCAGGGCGCCGTGCTTTTCGCGATCCGATAGATCGATTTCGAAGCGCCTGCAGAGCGCGTCGAGGCTGGCCTGGGCGCCGGGATACTTGCGCCGCGCGATGGCCAAGGTGTCGATCGCCCGGGCGCGGTCGACGATTATCCGGTCGAGCCGCAGAAGCTCCGCGTTGATGAAACGCAGGTCGAATTCCGCGTTGTGGATGACCAGCGGCACATCGGCGATGAATTCGAGGAACGGGTCCGCCACTTTATCGAATGTCGGATGTTTGGCCAGGAATGCCTCGTCGAGCCCGTGGATCTCATAGGCCTCGATCGGCATATCCCGTTCCGGGTTGATGTAGCTGTGAAATTCCTCGCCTGTGGGGACGTGATTGACCAATTCGACACAGGCGATCTCGACGATGCGGTGGCCCGCTTTCGGATCGAGGCCGGTGGTCTCGGTATCGATGGCGATTTCCCGCATATTCCTCCTACGGATCGTTCAATGGCCGGGCGGCCAATGCCGTCCCTTTCGCCGAGCCAGTACACTGACCGCTGCCTTCAATTCGCGCAAGCTTTGGTCCTTGCCGAGGCCGGTATGAATGACGAAATCGGCGCGCCGCCGCTTTTCGGCGTCGGGCATCTGCTGGCGGCGGATGCGTTCCAGCCGCTCATGGGTCATGCCGGGCCGGCGCAAGACCCGCTGGGCCTGCAGGAAGGCGGGCGCGCTGACGACCATGGTCGCATCGACCCGGCGGTCGCCGCCGGTTTCGAACAGCAACGGGATGTCGAGCACGACCATCGCCACCCGGTCGATCGCGGCGCGGCGCAGGAAGGCGGCCTCGCCCTGGCGGACCAGCGGGTGGACGATGGATTCCAAACGCCGCAATGCCGCCGCATCGGCATAAACGATCTCGCCCAACGCGGTCCGGTCGACGGCGCCGCCGCTGACCGCGTCGGGAAACGCATCGGCGATCGCCGCCATCGCGCCGCCACCGTCCGACATCAGCGCGTGAACGCCGGCGTCGGCGTCATAAACGCGGATGCCGAGCCGCCGCAATTGGACCGCCGCCATGGTCTTGCCCATGCCGATCGATCCGGTGAGCCCGACAATCATCATGATGCGTCATTCCGCCAAATCGCTCAGCACAAAGGCGCGCAGCGTATCGGTCACGGCTGGACGGCGGCCGAACCAGGCCTCGAATCCGGGGCGCGCCTGATGCAGCAGCATGCCGAGACCGTCGACGGCGGTGTAGCCCGCCGCCGTCGCCTGCGCCAGCAGGTCGGTCTTGAGCGGGACATAGACGATGTCGTTGACCACCGCGCCCGGGGCCAGGCGATCGAGCGGCAGGTCGAGCGTCGGTTGACCCGACATGCCGAGGCTGGTGCTATTGATCAGCAGCGCCGCCCGGTCGAGCGCCTGCTGTTGGTCGTCCCAATCATAGACGTGGATACGCGAGCGCCCGAGCGTGGCCAGTTTATCGGCCCGGGCGCGGGTGCGATTGAGCAGGCGTAGTTCGCGCACGTCGGCATCGAGCAACGCGACGACGATGCTCCGCGCCGCGCCGCCGGCACCGAGAACGACCGCCGGCCCGCGGTCGGCGGACCAGCCGGGAACCGCGGCGCGCAGGTTTTCGAGAAAGCCGAAGCCATCGGTGTTGCTGCCGAACAGGCGGCCGTCGCGACCGATTGTCACGGTGTTCACGGCGCCGATCCGCGCGGACGCCGCATCGACCTCGTCGACCGCGCCGAGCGCCGCCTCCTTGTGCGGGATCGTGATGTTGACGCCGGCAAAGCCCATCGCCGGCAGCAGGCGCAGGACCGATGACAGGTCATCGGGGTCGACGGCCAAGGGAATGTAAGCACCGTCGATGCCGTAATGCTCGAGCCAATAGCCGTGGAGGCGCGGCGACCGGGAATGCGAAACCGGCCATCCGATAACCCCCGCCAATTTCGCCTCGCCGGAGATAATCATCGCGCGACCGCGCCGTGGCCGCGGAGGAAATCGAGCAACGGCAGCAGCGGCAGCCCGAGGATGGTGAAATAGTCGCCGTCGATATTGGAGAAGAGTTGCGCGCCGAGGCCCTCCACCTGATAGGCGCCGACCGATCGCAGCGCCGCGGCGCCGATGTCGTCGAGATAGCTATCGAGGAACTCGTCGCTGAAGGCCCGCATCGTCAGACGGGGCTCCTCGACATGATGCCACAGCCGGGTGCCGCCGCGCACCACGCAGACGCAGGTGGCGAGGACATGGGCGTGGCCGCGCAGCGCCGCCAGTTGGGCCCGCGCGTGCGCCATATCCGGCGGTTTGTCGAACAGCGTGCCGTTGCAATCGAGAACCTGGTCGGCGCCGATGACCAGCGCGTCGGGGTTGGCCCGCGAGACATGCCGCGCCTTCAATTCGGCGAGCGTGTCGGCGACCGCTACCGCGGACGCCTGCTCGGCGTTCAGCGAATGCTTGATCTCATCCTCGTCGATGTGCGGCGCCTCGGCTGTAAAGGCCAGCCCCGCGCGTTCGAGCATCGCCGCGCGGGTCGGGCTGCTGGAGCCGAGGATGACAGGGGGCGCCGCGTCGATCACGGAAGCTTGTGCCCACCCTCGGCATAGAGCTGCAGCACCGCGGTCGCGGTTTCCTCGATCGAGCGACGGGTCACGTCGATCACCGGCCAGCCCCGATCGGTGAACAGGCGGCGCGCGGCAACGACCTCGGCGCGGACGGATTCGAGATCGGTATAGTCGGTGTCCTGGTCCTGTGCGAGAAGCCGCATGCGGTTGCGGCGGACATGCACCAGCCGCGCCGGATCCTCGGTCAGCCCGACGATCAGCGGGCCATCGGCCTGGAGGAGTTCTGGCGGCAGCGGGCAATTGGGGACCATCGGCACGTTGGCGGCTTTGATGCCGCGATTGGCGAGGTAGATGCAGGTCGGCGTCTTCGATGTCCGCGAAACACCGACCAGGACGATATCGGCCTGATTCAGGGTTTCCGCGGCCTGCCCATCGTCATGGGTGAGGACGAAATTCATCGCGTCGATACGGCCGAAATAGCCGGCGTCGAGAGCATGCTGCCCGCCCGGGCGGCCGCTGCTGCGGACACCCAGATAGGCGGCCATTTTCATTACCACCGGGTCGAGCACGGAGACCGTCGGCACCTTCAAATCGCGGCAGGCGGTTTCCAGCTCTTCGCGCAGCGCCTCATCGACCAGCGTATAGAGAACGAAGCCGGGGTTGGCGGCGACGCTTTTTATCGCTTTATCCAGTGTTGCCCTGGAACGGATCAGCGGCCAGAAATGCTCTTCGCATTCGACCCCCTCGAACTGCGCCAATGAGGCCCGGGCAAGACTCTGAACCGTCTCGCCGGTGGCATCCGAGATCAGGTGGAGATGGAAGTGGTTGCGTTCCGGCGACATGTTGAAAGCCTGCGAGTATCGGGGACAAGGTGCTCTTATCGGCGCCGGCCCGGATTCTATCCTCGCAGCGCCCAAAACGCTTCCCCTTATCACCCACTGGGGACGATGTCATCCCCATGGCGCGGCGATCGGGAAAACGCCTTGGCCGATCGACTTATCCCGTCTCTCCACAGATCGTGAAGCGCGCCCGAGCGATGGGATTTCACATCTTCATACACCGGCTGTCCCCGAATTCAGTCCCCGTTCCACGATGTGGGGACCGAATCGACAATTACGTTAAACCCCGTTTTCAACAGGCATAAACAACAACAACAGCCTTCTTCTATAAGTTAGAAAGAAAATAGGACCGACGGTATAACTCCCATCATTCTTCCATGACCGAATCCGACAAGCTCATATTGCAAGCCCTTCGCGGCGTGAAAACCGAACGGCCGCCGTTCTGGTACATGCGCCAAGCTGGACGCTATTTGCCGGAATACCGTGAACTGCGCGCCGGTGCCGGCGGGTTTCTCGATTTTTGCTTTTCGCCCGGTCTCGCCGTCGAGGCGACGCTGCAGCCGGTGCGGCGCTTTCATACCGATGCGGCGATATTGTTTTCCGACATATTGGTTATTCCGTGGGCGCTGGGCCAGGCGGTGGCTTTCAAGGATGGTGTCGGTCCGGTGCTCGATGGCTTCGATTCCGTTGCCGCGACCGCGCGATTGAAGGAAGACGGTGCCGTCGAAAGGCTCGCTCCGGTCCTCGAGACCGTATCCCGGCTGGGGCCCGAGCTTGCCGACGATGTCGCCTTGATCGGCTTCGCCGGAGCTCCCTGGACGGTAGCGACCTACATGGTCGAGGGCGGCGCGTCCAAGGACTTCGCCCGCGTCCGCGAATGGACCTATCGCGATGGCGACGGCTTTCAGGCCTTGATCGATGTGCTGGTTCGCACCACTGCCGCCTATCTGGTCGCGCAGATCAAGGCTGGGGCCGAGGCGGTTCAGATCTTCGATTCCTGGGCCGGCGTGCTGCCCGAGGACGGGTTCCGGCGGTGGGTGATCGCGCCGACGGCGGCGATCGTCGAGGCGGTCAAGGGCACTGCGCCGACGGTTCCGGTCATCGGGTTCCCACGCGGCGCCGGGATGATGTACGAGGCCTATGTGCGCGGAACCGGGGTCGACGCGGTCGGCCTCGATACCGCCGTGCCGGTTTCGTGGGCGGCGGATGTGCTGCAGCCGCTGGTGCCGGTGCAAGGTAACCTGGACCCGATACAAGTGGTGACCGGCGGGCCGGCGATGATCGAGACGACGGCGCGCATCGTCGACGGGTTTTCCGGCGGCGCCCACATCTTCAATCTCGGCCACGGCTTCGTGCCGGCGACCCCGCCGGAGCATGTCGCCGCGCTTTCGGATTACCTGCGCGGGCTGGGAGCCGAACCGTGAGCCGGACCGCCGTCGTCCTGTTCAACCTTGGCGGACCGGACGGTCCCGATGCCGTCGAACCGTTCTTGTTCAACCTGTTCAACGACCCCGCGATCATCGGCGCGCCGAAGCCGATCCGGCGCTGGCTGGCCCGGCGTATATCGCGGAAACGGGCGCCGCTGGCGCGGGATATCTATGCCGAGCTCGGCGGCGGTTCGCCGCTGCTGCCCAACAGCCGCGCCCAGGCCCGAGCCCTCGAGGATAAGCTGGGCGCGGAGACCGAATGTCGGGTCTTCGTCGCCATGCGGTATTGGCATCCGATGAGCGACGAGGTCGCCGCCGACGTTCTTGCCTACGGGCCGGACCGTATCGTCTTGCTGCCGCTCTATCCGCACTATTCGACGACCACGGGCGGATCGTCGCTGGCCGCTTGGCGCCGCGCCGCGGCTGGAACGGGACTCGATGTCGAATCGCGGGTGGTGTGCTGCTACCCGACCGAGCCCGGTTTCATCGCGGCGCTGGCCGAACTCACCCAACGGGGCATCGATGCGGCACGGGAACAAGCGCCGGATCGGCCGCTGCGGGTCCTGTTCTCGGCCCACGGGCTGCCCGAGAAAGTGATCCGCAAGGGCGACCCCTACGCCGATCATGTCGAGCGGACGGCGGCGGCGGTGGCGGACCGGTTGGCGCTCGACGATCCGGCGCAGGCGGCGCCCGGACTGTCGTGGACGGTCTGTTACCAGAGCCGCGTCGGGCCGCTGAAATGGATCGAGCCCTATACCGACGCCGAAATCGTCCGCGCGGCAGCGGACGGCGCGGCCGCAATTGTCGTCCCGCTCGCCTTCGTCTCCGAGCATTCGGAGACGCTGGTCGAACTCGATATCGAATATGCGAAACTGGCCGCCGACAACGCCATACCCGCCTATGTCCGCGTCCCGACGGTATCGACCCATCCCGCGTTCGTCGGCGGACTGGCGAGCCTCGTCCGCCGCGCGCTGGACGCCGACCGTGAGGTGACTTCGGAACGCGGCGGCCGGCTCTGTCCCGCCGACCGCAGCTGTTGCGCCCAGGGAGGGGTGGCCTAGATGGACGGGTATTTGTGGCTGAAGGCGCTGCACATCATTTCGATGATCGCGTGGATGGCCGGAATGCTCTATCTGCCGCGGCTTTTCGTCTATCACTGCGACGCCGCACCGGGCTCGGAGCTTTCCGAAACCCTCAAGGTCATGGAGCGCCGGTTGCTGCGGGCGATCATCAACCCGGCGATGATCGCCACCTTCGCCTTCGGTATCTGGCTGCTGCTGACGCCGGGGATCGTCGATTGGCAGGCCGGTTGGATCTACGTCAAGCTGGTGGCGGTGGTCGCGCTCAGCGCGGTGCACGGGCTCTACGCGCGCTGGCGCAAAGACTTCGCCGCGGACGGCAACACGCGTCCAGCGCGCTTCTACCGCCTGTGGAACGAGGTGCCGACGGTGTTGATGGTGGTCATCGTCATCATGGTGATCGTGCGGCCGTTCTGACGGCGCTGCCGGCGGTGTGCTAGAGCAGTTTCGAAGAACTCGGAGCCATTCTGACGGAGCGGTTTTGGCCGCTGGGCAGGAGCGAGGAGCGACGACATGCTGAAGCATATCGAGCGACGAGCGACGCCCCCGGCGACCAAAACCGACCGTCCCGTAGGGTTTCCATCCGGCGGCCGGCCACGGCGTCAGCAAGCTTGCCCGATGCTTCGGCATCGCGCCGCACTTGC
>JAAEOK010000004.1 GCA_024244705.1 Alphaproteobacteria bacterium | reverse complement strand
TTTCATCGAGGAGGTCTACAATTCCAGACGGCTCCACTCCGCGCTCGGATATCGGAGCCCACAACAGTTCGAGGAGGATCACGCCCGGCAGCCGGTCAAACCAGCCGCCTGATTGGTGTCCAGCCCCTGGGGGTCACTCCAATGGCCGGTACGTCACGTTCCAATTGGCCGAGGTGGCGGTGCCGAGGGAACTGTTCCGGAAAATCCTGAGCCTGATTGATGATCTACGACGAAGACCTGTTCCGGCGTAGGCCGAGGAAATCCACGCTGAGATCGTTTCTGACACATTTGCCGGTTGGTCAGAGCGGCGCCGAAGTTCCAAACTAGGGCCACCACGCTTCCCCATTGCTTCCCTGACTTAATAGTTGCAGAACAGCGCCAACGCGTTGATATCAAAAAATCTATTAGATTCAATGGTGCCCCCGGGGAGACTCGAACTCCCACGTCCTTGCGGACAACAGATTTTGAGTCTGCCGCGTCTGCCAATTCCGCCACAGGGGCCCCGGGCGATCGGAAGGCGCGCATGATAGCGGCGCGGCGGTGGCGGTCAACCGTAACCGACGCCGCGCCCACCGGGATGGCCTTGGGTCGGCGATGGGCGCGGCTCGGTCCATGCAAGTGTCCGCCAACGCCGAGAGCTGCATCCCAGGCGCCGCTCGTGCCGGTCGCGACGCCGCACACCCCGAAAACGATTGCCGCCGGCGGTGGCGCTTGCTAAACCCGGCCGCGACCGACCGAGACCCGCCCCGCCCCTATCCGGACAGAACGCGAACCATGCTGCGTCGGCTTTACGACTGGACCCTGAGCCTGGCCGGGCACCGTCACGCGATGTGGGCGCTCGTCCTGGTCTCCTTCGCCGAGAGCTCGATCTTCCCGATCCCGGTCGACGTGCTGCTGATCCCGATGGTGTTGGCGGCGCGCGAGCGGGCGTGGCGGATCGCGGCGGCCTGTACCGCGGCCTCGGTCATCGGCGGCCTCGCCGGCTACGGCATCGGCTACGGCCTGTTCGAGGCGGTCGGCCGGCCGATCCTCGAATTCTACGGCGTCATGGGCAAGTTCGAGGAGTTCAAGACGCTCTACAACGAATGGGGAGCGTGGATCGTGATCATGGCCGGGGTCACGCCGTTCCCCTACAAGGTGATCACCATCGCCAGCGGCGCCACCCATCTCGACCTCGTCGTCTTCACCGTCGCCTCGGTGCTGGCGCGGTCGCTGCGCTTCTTCTTCGTCGCCGGTGTAATCTGGTATTTCGGGCCGCCGATCAAGGACTGGCTGGAGCGCAATTTGGGGCTGGCGACGACGCTGTTCTTCGTCGCCCTGATCGGCGGCTTCCTGTTCATCAAGTTCGTCCTATGAGGGAGCACCGGCGATGAGCGAGACCACGCCAGCGCCGCGTCCGGGGACCGGCTTCTTCTCCGTCGGCGAGGCCGGGGTGGTGTTCAGCGAGCCGTCGCAAAACCTCTACGCCGTCGATCCCCTGGCCGCCTGGTGCTGGCTCGAGATCGAGGCCGGCCGCGCCACCGAGGAAATCGCCGCCGAGCTGACGGCGGCCGGCGACGGCGATCTCGATGCGGCGCGGCGGCGGATCGCGGCGATCCTCGAATCCTTCGCCGCCGCCGACCTGCTCGACGACGGCCGGCCGCCGCGGGCGCCCGACGACCCCGACCAAACCGACCCCGAGGTGAGCCTGCCCGAAGGCCTCGACGCCCTGCTGGCGGCGCCGGCGGAGACGGTCTATCTCCACGGCATGGGGCGGGTGATGCGGCTCGACTTTTCCCACCCCGAGTTGGCCCGGCTCTACCGCCCCATGGTCGCCCCGCTCGAGACGGCGGCGGCCACCACGACGGACCGCCACCTGGCGTTCGTCATCAAGGACCGCGTGGCCTATGGCTGCGACCAGGGCGAGGCGGTCTATTCGAGCGCCACCGAGGGCACCCCGGCGGCGGTTCTCGAACGCCTGGTCTGGCGCGGCGCTCTGCAGGACGCCGAGTGCGTGCTTAGCATCCATTGCGGCAGCGTCGGCGTCGGCGCTCGCGACGACGACGGCCACCCGGCGGCCTGGCTGTGCCTGCCGGCCGCCTCGGGCAGCGGCAAGACGACCTTGACCGCCGCCCTGAGCGCAGCCGGGTTTCCCTATGGCAGCGACGAACTGATCGCCCTCGGCGCCGACCTACGGGCGCGCCCGCTGTCGTTCCCGCTCTGCGTCAAGACCAAGAGCTGGGACGTCCTGGCGCCGCTCTATCCCGGCCTCGGCGAGCTCCCGGTCTACCGCCGCTACCAGCACCGCGTCCGCTACCTGCCGCCGGCGACGCCGCTTGAACGGCCGGACTGGCGGCCGATCGCGGGCTTCGTCTTTCCGCGCTATGCGGCCGACGGCGAAACCGCGCTCACGCCGCTCGACCCGGTTGCCGGCCTGCAGCGCCTGTTCGACCAGTGCCTGACCATTCCCGAACCGCTCGACCTGGCGACCGTGGGCCGGCTGGTCGCGTTCGCCCGCCAGGTGCCGTTCTATGAGCTGCCGCTGTCCGACCTCGATGCGGCGGTGGCGGCGATCCGCGGCTTTACCGATTCGCTCTGAGGGGTTTTCGGTCTTGACGGCACCGACCCACTCCCGGCTCACAACCGGGCCTTCAAATGATCGGCCAGGCGCAGCGCCAGGGCGACGATGGTCAGCGTCGGGTTGTTGGGCCCGGCGGCGGGAAACACCGAGCTGCCGGCAACGTAGAGATTGTCGATGCCGTGGATTCGGCTATCGCGGTCGACGACGCCGCGGCTCGGGTCGTCGTCCATGCGCGTGGTGCCGATGTGGTGGTTGCTCGGCCGCATGCGACCGGGCCAATCGGGGTCGTTCGTATCCAGCTTGATGTTGGCGCGGCCGAACCCGGTGCGTCCCGCCTCCAGCGCCACCATTTCGAGAATCCTGTGCAGCGCGCGGACACCGGCTGGGCCGGGCCGCCAGTCGAGGCGGACGCGGCGCAGCCCCAGCGGATCGCGTTCGGCGGTCAGGGTCACGCGACTGTCGGCATCGGGCACCGGCTCGACGCGGCAGTGGGCGGTCATGGCGGTCAGCGGCGTCGGTGCCCCCGCCACCTTGCGATAGGTGGTCAGCGCGACATCGTCGAGGTCGGCGAGGACGCGGCCGAGATGCAGGCCGATATCGTCGGGCAGGGAACCGTCCCTGAGCGAACGGTAAATGACGCTCGCCGAATGGGCGCCTTCGGCGAACTCGCGGTGCAGGGTCCAGGTGATGACGACGTTGGGCAGCCGATTGCCCTCGATCAGCGCTTCCGCCATCGTCGTCACCGCGCGGATGTTGCCGGTCGGCGTTTCGACCCCGCCGTAGAGGTAGAGGCCGATATGGGGGTCGGCGGGCACCAGGTCGGCGGTACCGAAGACCAGGGGATGGTCCATGAAATAGCGGCCGACCAGATCGCGGCCGTTGCCGAGCCCGCCCGGCTGCGCCCGGTCCGCATTGAGCAACAGCCGGGCGTTCTCGATCCCGCCGGCGGCCAGCACCGCATGACGCGGCCGCACCCGGTAGCGCCCGCCGTCGAGGGTGGCGACGACCAGCGCGTCGGCATGGCGCGCCGCTGGGCCGGTTTCGATGTCGACCAGATTGGCGTTGAAATGGACCTCGACATCGTCCGCCCGCTCGAGCTCCGCGCGGTAGGCGGTGCCGAAGCGGAGCGGCGCGCTGGTATGGTAGACGCCGTCGACCAGACGCGCCGGATCGAACGGCAGGCGTTCCTGCCAATCGCCGTCGGCCCAGTCGGCGAGGTCGTAGGCGAAGGGACCGAGGCCGCAGATCGGATGGGCGCGGCGGTAATATGGGATCAATTCGTCGCGTCCGAACGGCCAGCCGCTGTGAGGAAAGCCGTCGCGGCGGCGGAAGTCGACGGCGTCGAGAATGCGGCAGAAGCCGGCCCAATGGTTGGTGGTGCCGCCGAAATAGCGCAAGCGGGTGGCGTCGAGGGGCTCGTAGAAGGGGTCGCGGAGCTCGCCCCGGTAAAGGTCCTGAACCCGGCCCTCGGGTTCCAGCCCACCGCTTTCGAGCACGATCACGCGCCAACCCGCGCCGATGAACTCACGGGCCAGGGTGATGCCGGCGGCGCCGGCGCCGACGATGCACAGATCGCAGGCAAGATCGGTGGCGGCCGGGATATCGGGTGCGTCGAGGAACACGATCCGATCTTCGCTCTAGGAGCCGCGGCTGCGTCGCCACTGGCGCAGCGGCCAGGTCGCCATCTTGGCGACGAAGGCGGCTTGGCGGTAAGCGAGGACTGGCAGCCGCACACCCCAACCGGTGCCCTCGAGGCGATGACGATAGGCCAACCGCGCCGGCAGCAAATTGACGCTGGCCCAGCCGATCCAGCGCTGCCAGAAGCCGAGTTCGCGTTCGGCATGGTCGAGCCGCGCGTCGCAGTGGGCGACGTAGCGCCGGGCGCGGCGCGTGACCGGACGCGGCGGGAGCGGTGCGGCGCCGAACCAGTCGGTCATCAGCGCCGCGGTGCCGTCGACGATTGTCTGGTAGCCGGCGGCGGCGAAGCGGCGCTCGATCTCCGGCCAATCGACGGTGCGCCCGGCGGCCGATCCCAACCGGCGCAAATCGGCGAGGGTGCGAAATTGCGGCCGTGCGAACCAGTAGTGGAAATCCTGTACCTGGCCATGGAACAAAGTGTGGAGAACGCGATGGGTCGGCGACATCGCCCGGCATCGACCGGCCGCGAGTTCGAGCGGCACACTGTCGGCGAAAGCGGACTCGACCGTCAGCAGGGTCCGTTGCGGACCCGGCGTGCGGTGGATCTCGACCACCGCCGGTGCCCCCGGGCGGTGGATCGCATTCATCTGGTGGGCCCGCGCGTAATCGTCATCGTCGCCGGCGGTGTAGCCGATGGCGCGCATCGCATCCCACGCCGCCCGCTCGCAATCCGGCGGCACCAGAAAGTCGATATCGACCATCATCCGGGCGTCGCCATAACCCGGATCGTCATAGAGGAAGGCCGTACCCTTGAGCAGGATGGGCTCGATACCGATTTCGTTGAGCGCCGGCACGAAGTGCCCGATCTGGTCCCGAATATGGTCGTTGCGCTCGGCGTTGGCGTGGCGAATCGACGACAGGTAGCCCGCAACGTCCTCGGGCATATTGGCCATCGCGTCCAACGCGGTGACGGCGTCATGGACCAGCGGCGCCGCGTAGTGGAGGTTGGCGATATAAAGCAAGCGCGTCCATGAATCCGCCGAACGGTCCCAATCGATCACGTCGACAGGGGCGCCGTCGCCGGCGGCGACGAGCCGGCACATCAGGCGGAAAAGATCGCGGTCCGCGGTCATGGTGTCCACGCTATCATAGCTCCGTCGCGGTTGTGCAAGCCCATCGAGCGGCCTATTTAGGGGGCAACCGTTATCATCGTGAGGCAGTCATGTCGACCGTCCGTGCCAGCGCCGTAATCGTCACCGCCGGCAGCATCCTGATCCTCGCCGGCGCGTTCGCCTTCCAATATATCGGCGATCTGGCGCCCTGCGTGCTGTGCATCTATCAGCGCTACCCGTACGGGGTCGCCATCGTCCTCGGCGTGTTGGCGATCGTGTTGTGGCGAACCCGCGCCGCGCGCTGGCTGCTCGCCCTGGCCGGCGTCGCGCTGATCATCGATGCCGGTATCGCCGGGTTCCATGTCGGCGTCGAGCAGCAATGGTGGGCGGGAACGGCGGAGTGCGGCGGCAACCTCGGCGGCGGCCTTTCGCTCGAGCAACTCAAGAGCCAGATCCTGGCGGCCCCGGTGGTGCGCTGCGACGAGGTCGCCTGGTCTTTGTTCGGGATCTCGATGGCGGGTTACAATATGCTGCTCGCCCTGGCGCTGGCGGCGACCGCGCTGCGCTCGGCGTTCGGCAAAAGCAGGAGCTTCGTGTGACCGAATCGAAACGCCCGAAGATAACCGGCGAAACCCTCCTGCCCGGCGACCCCTCGCCACGGCAGCTGGTCCATCGGATGATCCGTGTCGATCAGGCGGGCGAGTATGGCGCGGCGCGCATCTATGCGGGCCAACTGGCGGTTCTCGGCGGCGCCCCGAGTGCCGCGGTGATCCGGCGCATGGCGGATCAGGAGCAGCGCCACCTCGACGTCTTCGACGCCATGATCGCCGACCGCCGGGTGCGCCCGACCGCGCTGCAGCCGCTGTGGCACCTGGCCGGCTATACCCTGGGCGCGGTAACCGGCCTGATGGGAGAAAAAGCGGCGATGGCCTGCACGGTCGCCATCGAGGAAGTGATCGACGAGCATTACAGCCGCCAGGCCGAATTGCTCGGCGACGACGAGGCGGCGCTCCGCGAGACCATCGAGGAATTCCGCGCCGAGGAGATCGAGCACCGCGATACCGGGCTGCGCGAGGGCGCCGAGGAGGCGCCCGCCTACGAACTGCTGACCGGCGCGATCAAAGCCGGATCGCGGCTGGCGATCTGGTTGTCGACACGGATCTAGAGCAGTTTCAAAGAACTCGGAGCCATTCTGACGGAGCGGTCTTGGCCGCCGGGCAGGAGCGAAGAGCGACGACATGCTGAAGCATATCGAGCGACGAGCGACGCCCCCGGCGACCAAAACCGACCGTCCCGTAGGGTTTCCATCCGGCGGCCGGCCACGGCGTCAGCAAGCTTGCCCGATGCTTCGGCATCGCGCCGCACTTGC
>JAAEOK010000003.1 GCA_024244705.1 Alphaproteobacteria bacterium | reverse complement strand
TTCAAACGTGGAAACCGAAACCGATCCCGAACGGACAGAAGCGCGCCGCGCCTTCCTCAAGAAGGCCGCGCTGTCGTCGGCCGCGGTGCCGGCGGTCACCCTGATGCTGTCGGCCGGCGCCAAGGCGGGCGCACCAAAGCCGGTGAGTCCGATCTAGCCGGGCCGGCGAAACCGGTCGCGCGGGATTTCGGCGATGGCGGTGATCTCGACCATCAACTCGGGATCGTAGAGCGCCGCCACCTGGACCGTCGTGGTCACCGGATAGGGCGCAGAAAAGAACTCCCGCCGCACCGCGCCCGGTTTCATGAAAGCGCCGATGTCGGTGACGTAGTGGGTCAGCGAAACGATGTCGGCCATCGCGCCGCCGACAATAGCCAGCGCGGATTGAATGTTCTCCAGTACCTGGCGGACCTGGGCCGCCATGTCGCCCCGGCCGACGACGGCGCCGTCGCGGTCGAGCGCCACCTGTCCCTTCAAATAGACGACCTGCCCGTCGCCCTGGACGACGCCCATCGAGAAGGCGCCGAAGGGCGCCCACAGATCCGGCGGATCGAAGGCGTCGATCACCGCGCCATCATCTTGGCCAGGCGCAGGCGCAGCGCGTTCAACTTGATGAAGCCCTCGGCGTCGCGCTGGTCGTAGACGGTGTCGGCCTCGAAGGTCACCATGTCCTCGCTGTAGAGGCTGTTCGGCGACTTGCGGCCGGTGACGATGACGTTGCCCTTGTAGAGCTTGAGCCGCACCGTGCCGGCGACCCGCTCTGCCGCCTCGTCGATCGCCGCCTGCATCATCGCCCGCTCGGGGGCGAACCAGAAGCCGTTGTAGATGAGCTCGGCATAGCGCGGCATCAGCTCGTCCTTGAAGTGCATGGTGCCGCGGTCGAGGGTCAGCGACTCCATCGCCCGGCGGGCGTGGAACAGGATTGTCCCGCCCGGGGTCTCGTAGACGCCCCGCGATTTCATGCCGACGAAGCGGTTCTCGACGATGTCGAGGGCGCCGACCCCGTTGCGGCCGCCGAGCTCGTTGAGCTTGGTCAGGAGCGCGGCCGGCGACAGCTTTGCGCCGTCGATCGCGACCGGATCGCCGGCCTCGAAATCGATGGTGATCTCCTCGGCCCGGTCGGGCGCCGCCATCGGCGTCACCATGCGGCTCAGGACGTGATCGTAGTCGGGTTCCTGCCACGGGTCCTCGAGCGCTTTGCCCTCGGACGAGATGTGCAGCAGGTTGGCGTCCTGGGAGAACGGCGCCTCGCCGCGCTTGTCGCGGGGGATCGGGATCTGGTGGGCGTCGGCGAATTCGATCAGCTTGGTCCGCGAATCGAGGTCCCATTCGCGCCACGGCGCGATCACCGTGATGGCCGGGTTGAGGGCGTAATAGGCGAGTTCGAAGCGGACCTGGTCGTTGCCCTTGCCGGTGGCGCCGTGGGCGACCGCGTCGGCGCCGGTTTCGGCGGCGATCTCGATCTGGCGCTTGGCGATCAGCGGCCGCGCGATCGAGGTACCGAGCAGGTAGGTGCCCTCGTAGAGCGCGTTGGCACGGAACATCGGGAAGACGTAGTCGCGGACGAACTCCTCGCGCAGATCCTCGACGAAGATCTCCTTGATGCCGAGCAGTTCGGCCTTGGCGCGCGCCGGCTCGAGCTCCTCGCCCTGGCCGAGATCGGCGGTGAAGGTCACCACTTCACAGCTATAGCGGTCCTGCAGCCAGCGCAGGATCACCGAGGTGTCGAGGCCGCCCGAATAGGCGAGCACGACTTTCTTGACGTCGCTCATGATAGCTATCCCGAAGCCGGGGTCGAAACGGCGCGCAGTATATGGATCGCACCCGGCGGAGCAAGCGTAGCGTCATTTCCCACGGTGGCGTTGGTGGTAGCGGCGCAACTTGGCGCGGTTGCCGCAGACCTTCATGTCGCACCAGCGCCGGCTGCCGTTCTTCGTCCGGTCGAGGAACACCCAGCCGCAATCGCGTCCCGGACATTGTTTGATCCGATCGCGCTCCGCCGCGCCGAAGAGCGCGATCGCGGACTCGGCGATCGGCCCCAAGACCTGCCACGCCTCGGCCTTCGCCCAGCGCCAGACAAGGCCGTCGCCGCCGGGCACGAGATCAGCTTCCGCCAAGGCACGGCGATAGGTCCGGCCAAGGGTCGCTATCGCCGGCTGCGGCGGCGCCGCGTCGGCGGCGAATGCTGCGGCGATGGCATGGATCGCCTCGCGCAGCTTGACCGCGCGGGCAACGACCTGCGCCTCTGCCCTTCGATCGATGTCGATAACCGCCGCCTGCGCGGGGGTAAGAAGGCCGGCGTGACGCGACCACAAAACCAGGTCGGCGACAGTGCGCAGATGGTCAAGATGTTGAGCGCCGCCGCGGCCGCTCGCGGTGTTGGCGAAATCGAGGCCCGAATGGCCCGCGATCAGTCCCAGGCGGGCGATCCGCGACGGTATTTCATGGGTCGGAGGCGGCGTGATCATTCTAACTGTCTATTTATGTTTTACCGGTTTTGAACCTGGTGTAGTTTACCCCCATAGCATTGTTTAGAACGCGGGTCATGGGACGGATTACGATCGTCATCGCGGCATTGGCGGCCATCGCATTGACCGGTTGCGACGACGATAGCGGCGACCGGCCCTATCTTACGTTCGCCGGCGGCGGCTTCGTCTTCAACTACAACATCGCCGAAGCGTTTTACGGCTTTGTCGCCGTCCCCGATCGGGCGATTCCGCCGGGCACGATCCTGGAGGCCCGCTTCGAGGACCCGGCCGGGGACGAGCCCTATGTGGTTACCCAGACGGCACGCGACGGAATGGTACAATATTCGTTCCGCACACCGGCGGTCAGTGGCGTCGAGGCCGGCCGCGACTACACCGTCGAATTGGATTTGCGGACGCCGGACGGCGCGTTGCTTGCCAGTTACACCAAGACCTTCCGATCCGACATCGGCCAGGACAGTCTGCCCGACCGCCCGTTGACGATCGGGCCCGGCTACCACCCGAACCCGGACTCCGGGTTGCCGCTGCCGGCGAAATGAGGCCGGCTCAGCCACGGTCATGGTCCGGCCGGGTAGTCGGTGTCAGCAGACCGTTGGGACGCCATATCATCAACCCCATCAGGACGCCGAACACCGCAACGTCGCGATAGTCGCCACTGAAATAGGCCGACCAGAAGGATTCAAGGGCCCCGAGGAGGAAGCCGCCGGCGACCGCGCCGGTAACCGACCCGAGCCCGCCGACGACGGCGGCCAGAAGCGTCTTCAGGCCGAGCACCGTGCCCATGTAGAAACTGACATTGCCGTAGTAGAGCGCGATAATGGCCCCAGCGGCACCGGCATAGGAGGCCGAGAGCAAAAAGACCACCGCCAGCACGACGTTGATATTGATGCCGCAAAGCTCGGCCATGCCGAGATCCTGCGAGCAGGCGCGCCATATCCGGCCGAACCGGTGACGCGACACCAAGCCGATCAACGCCGCCGACAGGACCAGCGAGGCGACCAAAATCACAGCCCGCATCGGCGTAATGGTGATCGAAAAACCATCCGCCTCCAAGAGCCGGATCGGGTCGCCGAGCAGCGGCTGTAGCCAGCGCTCGCGGCTGTCCCTCGCCAGGCGGACCACTTCCTCGAGGGTGATCGCGAGGCCCACGGTGGCGATCAGCATGGCCAGCGACGACGCCCGAATCAGCGGCAGAACGACACTATGTTGAACGCCGTAGCCCAGCACCGCGGTGCCGGCAATTGCATAGAGCGCGGCGAAGACGATAGTCGCTGCCAGCCCAAGCGGCGACAGGGCTGCCAGGATCGTGACCCCGGCGACGGTCATGTAGCCGGCCCACATCGCGAGCGCGCCGAAGGCCAGGTTGATGCGGTTGCATATGCCGTAAATTAGGACATAGGCGGCCGCCAGCAGGCCGTAGAAGGCGCCGACTTGAACCGCGTTCAGGCATTGTTGCAGGACATAGAGTCCACTTTTTCCCCACCCGTCGGCGGCGGCGACCGCGGCAGACGTGGGCAACAGGACGCCGGTGAGGACGACGGGAAGCACGGCGAGCAGCGGGCGGACGATGCGCATCGCCGGCTATCTGTCACGCGGCGGCTAAACCTGTCAATTGAATTTAGCCGGTTAGATCGCGTCCAATGAATTGGGCCACCTCCCGCCACGGGCCGAGATCCCAATAGGCCACAGCACGGCCCGAGGTCGACGGCAGGACGAACACCGAAGAGCCACCGATGGCATCCGCCTGGCGCCCGTAGGCGACCTTGCGGCCGAGCGTCAATTGGGCCGCGTTCTTGCTGTTGAAGGCGACCGCCCGCGGCCGCCAGCGGCGGATTTTGCCGAGCACCGCGGCCGCATCGTGGTTGGCGCGGTCGAGCTCGTGGTCGGCGCCCGACTGCGCTTTGCAGACGTCGGTCAAGCCGATTCCGAAGCCGGGCAACAGGTCGAACTCTTCGGGCGCCAACCGCCGCGGCGTCAGCCCAACCGCCGCGAGAGTGGGCCAGAAACGATTTCCAGGATGGGCATAATAGGCGCCGCGGCGTGCCGATTCGGCGCTCGCCGCCATGCCGACGATAATAAGGTCGAGGCCGGGCGCGAGAACGTCGGGCAGGACCGGTGACGGCGGTGAATTCACGAAAGCATCCTGTAAACCGGTATGCTATGCGAATTGGCCCCACGGAACCAGGAACAGGAAGAGACGAATGATCGACACCAGTCTGATGCAGGCATTCTTCGATAGCGCCGATACCGTGATCTACATCAAGGACGCCGAGGGCCGCTTTCTCTTCGTCAACCGGAAGGGGGCGGAGATGCTCGATATGAGCGCGGCGGATTGTGTCGGCCAGACCGCCTATGACCTCATTCCCAGGGACCAAGCCGACCGCGTTACCCAGATCGACCGGCGCGTCGCGGAAAGCGGAACGCCGACCAACTTCAAGGACGCCGTCAACCTGCCCACCGGACGGCGCGTCCTGCTCGATCATAAGTTTCCGGTCTCGGTCGCGGACCATCCGGGCGCCGTCGCCGGCATCGCCATCGACGTGACGGACGCGGACTGAAGCCGCTGAGCCAATCGAGCGACTGACGCGACGCCTACTCCATCGTCGGCGATCAGCCCGCCAACTCCGCCGCCATCCGGCGCCTACTGGCGCGCTCCTTAACGCTGTCCGACTTGAGCTGGCCGCAGGCGGCCATGATGTCGCGGCCGCGCGGCGCGCGCACCGGCGAGGCGTAACCGGCGTCGCGCACGATCGCGGCGAAGGCCTCGATGGCGGCCGGCGTCGCGCACTCGTGCGGCCCCCCCGGCCATGGGTTGAAGGGGATCAAATTGACCTTGGCCGGGATGCCGCGGATCAGGCGGACCAGGGCGCGGGCGTCGGCGGTCGAATCGTTGACCCCCTTCAGCATGACGTACTCGAAGGTGATGCGCCGCGTCGCCTTGCTGGTCGGATAGTCGCGGCACGCCTGCAGCAATTCGGCGATCGGATATTTGCGGTTGAGTGGCACGATCTGGTCGCGCAGCGCGTCGGTCACGGCGTGCAGCGAGACCGCCAGATTGACGCCGAGCTCGCGCCCGACACGCTCGATCAGCGGGACCACGCCAGACGTCGACAGCGTGATGCGGCGGCGCGAGATCGCCAAACCCTCGCCGTCCATCACGATGCGTAGGGCCTTGGCCACGTTGTCGTAGTTGTAGAGCGGTTCGCCCATGCCCATCATGACGATGTTCGACAGCATGCGGCCATGGACCGGGGTCGGCCATTCGCCGAGGCCGTCGCGGGCGACCATCACCTGGCCGACGATCTCGGCGGCGTCGAGGTTGCGCACCAGACGCTGGGTGCCGGTGTGGCAGAAGGTGCAATTGAGGGTGCAGCCGACCTGCGACGAGACGCACAGCGCGCCGCGGTCCCGTTCCGGGATATGGACGGTCTCCACCTCCTGCCCGTCGGCCGTGCGGACCAACCATTTGCGCGTCCCGTCGGCCGAGGCCAGGTCGCGCACGATCTCCGGCCGGCGGACGGCGTAGCGGTCGGCCAGCGCGGCGCGAAACGACTTGGCCAGGGTGGTCATGGCGGCGAAGTCGCTCTCGCCGCGATAGTAAATCCAGTGCCACAGCTGACGGGCGCGCAACGGCGGCGCGTCGAGCGTCGCCATTTCGGCGCTCAACTCGTCACGGGACAGGCCGATGAGATTGGGGCGCCCGGTTGGGTCGTTTCCACATGAACCCATAGTGTTCCGGGCCGGGCGGCCCGGCCTCCTCGAGCGTCGCCGGCGTTACTTGCAGGCGGCGCGGACCGCGTTGTAGGCGGCGGTGAATCCCTTGAGCGAATATGTATCCGTCGTCTTCGTCCCGCGTTTCGAAAAGCCGGTCACGACCATGGTCGAGCCCGCCTTCATGGCGCCGATCAGTTTCTCGTCGCTGTCGGCGCTCGCCGCCCAGGCGGTATCGTCCTGGCTGAACATCTCGAAGCGCTCGCCGGCGATCGCCGCCTCGATCGGGCTGGTCTCCTTGTAGGAGTAGCCGGTGACGATGCTGATCTGGCCGCCGTCGTAATAGTCGTCGCCTTGCGGCACCGGCTTGAACAAGGTGACGAAGGCGAGGATATCGCCACGTTTGGTGTAGTTGCCCTTCGACCTGGTCGGCTTGGTCCAGGCGAAGCAGGTCTTGTTGCCGCTGTCGGCCTTGACGTGGGCGGTCCATGCGTCGTGCCGCGACAGGAACGCGGGGTCCTGGGCCAGCGCCGGCAAGGCTATCAAAGACACGAGAAGATGAGCGAAGACGAGACGCAAAGTTTTCATGGCGCGGTCATACATTCCGGTTGTTGATCCCTATTAATCCGCATCGGCCCGTTCCCGCGCGCGGCGCAGGACGGGTTGTCCAAAAACATGGGGCGGCAGCGCTTCCCGGGCGCCACCTGGAATGAACGGCCGGTTCGCGAAGCGGCCCAGTGTGATCATCCGGTCGTACATCACGATCGCCCCGGCGACGCCGACATTGATACAGAATTTTGTCGGAATCTTGACCACAAAATCGCACCGCGCCGTCATTTCCGGCGACAAACTACCGCGTTCCGGACCGAAGATATAGGCGGCCTGTCGCGGATGGCGGAACTCCGGAAGATCGACGGCATCGTCCTGGAGCTCGACCCCGACCAAGTTGCACGCTTTCGGCAAACGCAGGGCCGCGGGGTCGTCGAACGCGTAGACCGGCAGCTCGGCAGGGGCGTCGGAGGTGTCGGACCGGCCCCCTTCCCGGGTCGAATAGACCGCCCCGACGGTAAAGAAAAAGGCGGCCTCGAAGGCATGGGCGGAACGCATCAGACTGCCCGCATTCATCTGCTTGCTGATGTGTTCGACGCCGATTCCGAAATAGCCGCGCATGTCCGGCGGAACCTTGCATAAGGCGGGCCGTGAAGGCAAGGTGTTTGCCCCTTTCTGCTCACCGGAAACCCGATGAACGAGATATCCTCCGCGCCGGTCGTGGTCGAAGTATGGCGCGGCGCGGCGATCGAGAGCCGCCATCAGGGCGCCGCCGTGGTCGCCGACGGCGGCGGCCGAATCGTCGGCGCTTGGGGCGATATCGAACGGCCGGTCTTTCCCCGCTCGGCGATCAAGCCGCTGCAGGCGATCTCCGTCGTCGACAGCGGCGCGGCCGCGACCTACGGCCTCGACGAAACCGAAATCGCGCTCGCTTGCGCGTCCCACGACGGCGAGCCGGCGCATGTCGACGCCGTCGCCCGGTGGCTCGCCCGGCTCGACCTGTCGGCGGGCGATCTCGAATGCGGGGTTCACGCGCCCTACAACGCCGAGGCCAATGCGGCCCTGGTCCGCGCCGGCCGGCCGCCGACCGCCTTGCACAACAATTGCTCCGGCAAGCACAGCGGCATGCTGACCCTGGCCCGGCACGCCAAGGCCGCGACCACGGGCTATATCGACCTCGACCACCCGGTACAGCGGGCCTGGCGGCAGGTGCTCGAGGAGATGAGCAATGTCGACCTCGCCGCCGCCCCGGCCGCGATCGACGGCTGTTCGATCCCGACCATCGCGCTGCCCCTCACCGGCCTCGCCCGCGCCGCCGCCAGATTCGCGTCGTCGGGGCCCGGCGACTCACCCTTTGGCGATGCCTGTGCCACGATCCGCCGGGCAATGGCGGCGGCGCCGTTCATGGTCGGCGGCAGCGGCCGGTTTTGCACCCGGGTCATGGAGGCTACGGCCGGCGCGGCGCTGGTCAAGGTCGGCGCCGAGGGTGTCTATTTCGGTGCCCTGCCCAAGGCCGGCCTCGGCATCGCGGTCAAGATCGACGACGGCGCCACCCGTGCCGCCGAGGTCGCGGTGGCGGCGCTGCTGGCGCGCTTCGGCGATTTCGACGACGACGGGCTGGCGGCGATCGGGGGCCTCGCCGAGGTTCCGCTGTACAACCGTCGCGGGATCCATGTCGGCGACATCAAGCCGTCCGTCGCGTGGATCGACGGTTCTTAGGAGGACTTGCATGCGGGCCATTTTGTGCACCGACTGGGGTACGCCCGACGACCTGAAGCTCGCCGATGTCGAGCCGCCGGCGCTAATGCCCGGCCATGTCCGCATCGCGGTCGAGGCGTCGGCGGTAAACTTCGCCGATACCCTGCTCATCGCCGGCACCTACCAGGAGCGTCCCGACCGGCCGTTCAGCCCCGGTCTCGAATTGGCCGGGACGGTGGCCGAAATCGGCGCCGGCGTCGCGGCGGTCGCGCCCGGCGACCGGGTCATGGCGGTGGTTCCCTATGGCGCCTTCGCCGAGCAGGTCATGGCGCCGGAGGAGAATGTCTTTCGCATTCCCGACGCGATGGATTTCGATACCGCCGCCGCGTTTCCGGTCGCCTATGGCACCTCCCATGTCGCGCTCACCGTACGGGTGCCGATCCGGGCCGGCGAAACCCTGCTCGTTCACGGTGCCAGTGGGGGTGTCGGTCTGACCGCGGTCGAGATCGGCAAGATTCTCGGCGCCACCGTCATCGCCACCGCGAGCAGTCCCGAAAAACTGGAGATTGCGAAATCGGCCGGCGCCGACCATCTGATCGATTACAGCCGCGACGACGTGGTCGAGCGGGTCAAGGCGATCACCGGCGGGCGCGGTGCCGAAATCCATTTCGATCCGGTCGGCGGCGATGCCTTTTCGGCGTCGATGCGTTGCGTCGCCTGGGGCGGCAAGATCCTGATCATCGGCTTCGCCAGCGGCAAGGTGCCGAAGATTCCCGCCAACATTCTGCTGGTCAAGGAAATCGCCGTATTCGGGTTCTATTGGGGCGCCTACCGTATCCACGCGCCGGAGATCGTGCGCGATTCCTTTGCCGAGCTCCTCGGCTGGTTTGGGGCGGGCCGGCTGCATCCCCATATCTCCCACCGCTTTCCGCTCGAACGGACCACCAATGCGCTGAAAACCGTATTGGCGCGCAAGTCCAGCGGCAAAGTCGTGATCACGATCTAGGCTTTAGGTTCCTCGCTGTTTTGACGGTCGATGGAGACCCATCGGTCAATCAAGCTGTTGCCAGCGCAGTGTACTGCTGTAGCAACCCGACCGCGATTCGTTGCCAGGAAAATTTGGGCACGATGTCGTCATAAGCCGTCCTGGCGAGGCGGGCGGCAAATCCATGGTCGTGCAGTAACCGGCAAACCGCCTCGGCAAGGGCATCGGGATCGCCACGCGGAACAAGCAGGCCCGTTCGGCCCTCGTCGACGATTTCGGAAACACCGCCGCCGTGCGTGGCAACAACGGGCACGCCACAGGCCATGGCCTCGATGATTGGCATGCCGAAGGCTTCCTCCCACAACGAGGGAAATACAAAGACCGAGGCGGACCGGTAGCGGTCGGGCAATTCGGCGAGGGGCAGCGGAGGTGAATGAACGATGGCACTACGCGCCGCCGCGTCGAGGTCGAGTAAGCGATCCTGGTAATAGCGATCCCGCCGCCCTACGGTTCGCCGGTAGAAACGGGCGCCTAGGGTCTGGCCGTAGAATGCGGCCACGTCGGCCTCGCTGGCCGGCGGACTGAGTGGCGCCCGCGCGGCGTGAGGCACGACCGCGCCGGTGCCGGAAATGCGCAATATTGTACTGGGACAGCGGGCATGGATTCGGGGCCATGCATCGACCAGAACATGAACGCCTTTTTCCGGCGACAGGCGGCCGAGATAGAGAGATTCGGTTGGGCCAGACTTGGTTTCATCGGCCGGACGGGGCGAGAATTGCTTCGAATCGACGCCGTCGTAGACGACGCCAAATGTTGGCGCGGAACCGGCCCAGTGGTCGCGCAGTCGCCCGGCGACGAATTTGCTGCACCCAACGACATGGTCGGCAGCGCGAAGACTGGCGGCGAAACGCGGATCGGATAGTCGATGCGCCTTGTCGTCATGAAAGTGGAGGATAATCTTCGCCCGCGGATGCGCACGCCGAACGATCGGCGCGAAGTGGGCAAGGCTCATGATATGGATGATGTCGATCCCCTCGCGCGCCGCATCGCGGGCGGCTGCCGTGGCGAATTGGCGGCCATAGAGCGTCGACGCGGCCGCATGAGTTGGAAGACCGGCCGCGGCGATGGCCGCATCGGCGAGGCCCCAGGCGCGGTGATTGAAGGGCAAGCGCTTGACGACAAAACCCTCGCCCGCCCACTCCCGGTCCGGTTCGCCCGGGCGCCGCCGCGCGTAGACCGTAACCTCGGCGAGCGGGGCCAGGGATCGTGCCAGATGATAGGTCACGATGCCGACCGAATCCTCGCCGTCATAGGGTAGCGGCGGTGGCGATGTCGGTTGGCCGAGAAACGCGATCTTCATGCCTGGCCGCCGTCGATTTTATGGCTGTGACCGTGTCCGGGGACTGTACACACGCCGGCGCCTCGCGAAGCAAGTCCAAATGATGGACGGCGACCGGTCCGTCACGAGCGAGGGTCGGGCCGTCTGCCGGGATCGACGAACAAGCGACGCGAGTCTTCCGCGCGTCGTGCTGTTATTATCGCGGCGGGCATCGTCCCAGGGTATCGGGAGGTCATCCCATGAATCAGAGCCTATGGAAAATGCGAAAGGCAATTACCGGTCGGATCTACCGGTCATATGTCTTCCTCGATTCGCGATGCCCGGCATTGCCTGTCCCGAAAACCCGGCCGGGCAACGTCGTAATGATCCATCCCAGACGGGCCGGCAGTACGGTATTGGGGTACATGCTGGCGGCGACGCCCGGGATCTTCTGGGATCACGAAGTCTTTGGTCCGGAGTACGGCTATTGGCGCCACCAAACGACGCCCGAGCAGTTCCTGCGCCGACGCTTGGGGCGCGCGCTGTTTCGCTCTTACGGATTCGAGTGTTCGACCGCCGAGGCACCCAATTTCGGCGCGGATTGGCCACGCGTGCTCGATAAATTGGGCGATCTCGGCATCAGTCGCTTGGTACGGCTCGAGAGACGCAATATTCTGCGCGGTATCGTCTCGAATACGATCGCGCATACCGGCGGTCGATCCAAGCTGCGTGCTCGGGCGGCCCCGATCTTTCAACCGATCCACCTCGACCCCGAGCGCGTATGGACCGCCGAGGGACAAAACGCGCTGCTGCCGGCCCTGGCCAAGGTCAGCGCACAAATGACTGGCCTCGCGCATGCGCTCGAAAATCGGCCTCACCTTTCGCTCACCTACGAGGATGATGTCGCCCGCGATCCGGTGGTTGGATATCAGCGAATCTGCGCATTCTTGGGAGTCGCCGCCGCCGATCTTGCTCCCCGGTACCGGCCGGTCAATCCATACCCCTTGAGCCGCTTGCTCACGAACTTCGAGGCGATCGCGGCGCATTTGGGCGGAACGCCCTATGCCTGGATGCTGGAGGAATAGAATCGCTTGATGGTCGCAAGCGGCCGTCGATTAGATTTGCGTTGCATGTTTGCGACTGACGCGGCCGACGACTTCCGCTTTCAACGGTGTTGCGGGGCACGGAAAGTGCAATTTCATCATCCGGGCCGGTCGGAAACTATCGTTTTCCGTGACGAAGAATTCGGTTCGGCTTTTGCGCCAACGGCGTTACCATTGCGGCGCGGCGTACCCTGGCTGCCATGCCGCGCCATCATTCACAAACCCATAGTCGAGGAGGCTTCGATGATATTTAGAAAGACCTGTTGTGTGATTGCAATCGTGGGTCTGACCGGCGCCTCCGTCGCCAGTTGCACCTGGGTCGAGGAACAGACCGGCCTCGGCCAGAAGACCCAGATCGGTGCCGCCGGCGGTGCCGCGGCCGGCGGTTTGCTGGCGGCGGCAGTCGGTGCCAGTCCCTTGGGCCTCGCCGCCGGCGTCATCCTCGGCGGTCTCGGCGGCGGTGCGATCGGTAGTTTGCTCGACGACAACGACAAGGATGAGGCGCTCAAGGCCCAGCAACAGTCGTTGGAAAAGAACAAAGCGGGCCAGACGACGACCTGGAACGATCCGAAGGACGGCGACACCGGCACCTACACGCCGCACAACACCTACACCACGAAGGATGGTCTCACCTGCCGCGATTACGAGCAGACGGTGACCATCGACGGCAAGACCGAAAAGGCCACCGGCACGGCCTGCAAGACAGCCGACGGCTCGTGGCGGGTTCACAACCCGGCCTGACCGCGTCTCCGGTCACCCCAACGGTCAAGGTTGACGACCGTTGGGGTGAACCGAACTGACCAAATCATCAATCAAGCTCTCCAGAACGGCTTGGCGGCTTCGTGGGCCGCCTCCGCGTGACCGACCCCGATGTCGCTCAGCAGCCGTCCATCGAGCTGGGCCAAGGCCCGCCGTTCGCGCGCCCGCTCCATCCACAGGAAGACCGTCGCCACCGCCGTCTCGATTCTGGCGGCAACGGTCTGCTTGGCCCGCGATAGATCGAAGGTCACCGCCGCTGTGCGCGGTGCCGGGAACCGGCCGATACCGTTGCCGGCCGTCTCGGCCGCCACCCAAAAATCAGAGAAATTATGAGAAATATTGATGTGTTTGCGCATTGGTGGTCTCCTCGTCAAAGCGCTGATCTCATTAGCTTGAAGAGGGATATAGGTCCGAATTTAGACCTGGACAAACGACGATTTCTTATATATCGGATTAGAAAAACTTATCCGTTGCCATGGCCAGACGCCTGCCGCCCTTGAATGCTTTGCGCGCCTTCGAAGCGGCGGCGCGCCACCTCAGCTTTACCCGCGCGGCGGCCGAGCTGAACGTGACCCAGGCGGCGATCAGCCATCAGGTCAAGACGCTCGAGGAGCGCCTCGGGGTCGTCCTGTTCCGGCGCCTCAACCGGGCGCTGAGGCTCACCGACGCGGGCCAGGCCTATCTGCCGACGGTGCGCGACGCCTTCGACGCGATCGCCGCCGCCACCGACCGCCTCTATGCCGACGATTCCGCCGGCCGGCTGACGGTGAGCACGCTGCATTCCTTTGCCGCCGCCTGGCTGCTGCCCCGGCTGCCGCGATTCCGCGCCCTCCACCCCGATATCGACGTGCTACTCGACGCCGAGGACAAGCTCGTCGATCTCGCCCACGCCGGTGTCGACGTCGCCATCCGCTATGGCCAGGGCGACTGGCCCGGGGTCCGCGCCGAGCTGTGGATGACCGAAGAAATCTTTCCGGTGTGCAGCCCCAGCCTGCTCGAGGGTGCGGCGCCGATGCGGGTCCCCGCCGACCTCAACCGTCACACGCTTCTGCACGACGACATGCGGGTGAATTGGGGGGTCTGGTTGCGCGCCACCGGCGCCGGCGATGTCGACGCGACGACCGGCCCGGGTTTCACCGATTCGCGGCTGGTCGTGCAGGCGGCGATCGCCGGCCACGGCGTCGCCCTGGCGCGCAGCCATCTGGTCGCCGACGATATCGTCGCCGGCCGCCTCGTGCGTCCGTTCGACGACGGGCTCCCGGCAGGCTACGCCTATTACATCGTGGCCGAACCCGGCAGTTGGGAGCGGCCCAAGGTCAAAGCGTTCCGTGATTGGCTCAAGGCCGAAGCCGCCGGCGCGCCGCTGCCCGGTCCGGCGGCGACGCCGGACCGCCTGAGCGGTCCGATCAAGACGACCTGAGCGGCCGCCCATCCGGATCGAGCTTGGCGCGCATTCACGCCGGCGGTGATGCCGGCTGCCGCCCGCGGCGGCTATGGTGCCGGATGGCGACGGTGACGACGAAGGACGCACAGACCACGGTCAGGAAGGCGGGCAGTCCGTGCGGGTCCCACAGATCCATGGCGACCCCCGCCGCCGCCGGACCGCCCATGCTGGCGATGCCCCAGATGGCGCCGAAGGCGGCATTGGCGGTGACGAGATCGGGTCCCTTGAAGCGCTGGCCCTGCAGCACCAAGGCGACCGTGTAGATGCCCGACGCGACGCCGCCCCACAGAAACAGCGCCCCATAGAGCAGCCACGGCCACATCACCACCAGCGGCAGCAGGGACACGCCGAGCGCGCTCAGCACGCCGAGGCCGCCGATCAGGCGGTAGCGGTCCATGCGGTCGGCCAGCCATCCGATCGGCCATTGCATGGCCATCGCACCGGCCAGCACAACGGTCAGCATCAGTGCCGCCGCGTTGTCGGAGTAGCCCGCGCGCACGCCATAGACCGGCAGCAGGGCGCTACCCGCGCTCTCGATCACGGCGAAGGCGAAAACCGCCATCGTCAGGCTCGGCGCGATGCGGACGAAGGTCCAGATCGAGAACGACGCATGGCCCTCGAGCCGCGGCGCCACGCTGCCGATGACGATGAACGGGATGATACCGACCAGGTTGCACAGCGCGCCGGCGACAAACGGCGCCCAGCCGTCGATCCCGGTTATCGTTATGATGATCGGGCCCAACGCGAGTCCGCCGCTGAGCGCGATGCTGTAGATCGCCATCAGCCGGCCGCGGCTGTGATCATCGGCGATCTGATTGATCCACGTCTCGCCGGCGACGAACAGGCCGGCTGCGGTCACGCCCATGAAGAAACGCAAGACGAACCAGTAATAGATCCCGTCGAACGCCTTGAGCCCGAGGATCAGCGCGGCCTCGAGGAGAATGCTACCGATCAGGAACGGTTTCAGCCCGATGGCGCGGATGGCGCGCGGCAGGAACGGCGACAGGATAATCATGGCGAGCGCCGGCATCGCCGCGTTGAGGCCGATCACGGTGCCCGAATAGCCGCGCTCTTCGAGCAGCAGCGACAGCAGCGGATAGGTGAGGCCGATGGTGACCCCGACCAGCGTCATGCAGGTTATGACGGCGGTCAGGCTGCGCCGCTTCTCGGACGCGCTGAGGGCGAGCTCGGCCATAACCGTCTACTCGGGCGGTAGCCGTCAGGTCTGCAATTCGGGCCGGTCGCGGAACTCCTCGAGCGCGACCGGATTGGCCAGCGCTTCGACGTTCTTCACCGGTCGGCCATGGACCACTTCGCGCACCGCCAGCTCGACGATCTTGTTGCTCTTGGTGCGCGGGATATCGTTGACCTGAACGATCTTCGCCGGCACATGACGCGGCGATGTATTGGCGCGGATGGTCTGACGAATCTTCTGGATCAACGCATCGTCGAGCTCGCCCCCGTCGCGGACCACGACGAACAAGACGACCCGGGTGTCGTCGTCCCAGTCCTGACCGATGACGATGCTCTCCTGGATTTCGTCGAGCTTCTCGACCTGGCGGTAGATCTCCGCCGTGCCGATGCGCACGCCGCCGGCGTTGAGCGTCGCGTCCGAGCGGCCGAAGATGACGATGCCGTTGTGCTCGGTCAGCATGACGTAGTCTCCGTGGCACCAAACGTTGGGAAAGCGGGCGTAGTAGGCGTCATGGTAGCGCGCGCCGTCGGGGTCGTTCCAGAAACCGAGCGGCATCGACGGAAACGGCTTGGTACACACCAGCTCGCCTTTCTCGCCGCGCACCGGCCGCCCCGATTCGTCGAACACGTCGGCGGCCATGCCCAGCGCCCGCGCCTGAATCTCGCCGCGCCACACGGCGCCGATCGGGTTGCCGCCGACGAAGCAGGCGAGGATATCGGTGCCGCCGGATATCGACGCCAGATGAATGTCCGCCTTGATGTGCCGGTAGACGTAATCGAAGCCCTCGGGCACCAGCGTCGAACCGGTCGAGGTCATGACCCGGAGGGTGTCGAGCTTGTGGGTCTCGGCCGGGTGCAGGCCCGCCTTGTTGCAGGCGTCGATGTATTTGGCGCCGGTGCCGAACAAAGTCATGCCGGTGGCGTCGGCGAAATCGTAAAGCACATTGCCGTCGGGATGGAACGGCGAGCCGTCGTAGAGCAGCAGCGTCGCCTCCGAGGCCAGCACCGAGGCCAGCCAGTTCCACATCATCCAACCGCAGGTGGTGAAGTAGAAGACGCGGTCGTCGCGCCGAATATCGCACAGCAGCCGGTGCTCCTTGAGGTGCTGCATGAGCGAGCCGCCGACGCCGTGGACGATACATTTGGGCACCCCCGTGGTGCCGCTGGAAAACATGATATAGAGCGGGTCGTTGAAACCGACGCGAACGAAGTCGATGGCCCCGGCTTCGCGTCCCGCGATGAACGCGTCGAGCGTCACGGCGTTGGGTATCCGCGACAGGTCCGGGTCCGCTTCGGTGTAGGGAATTACCACGACCTTCTCCACGGACGGCATCTGCGCCAGGATTTCCGGCAGCTTGGTCAGCACGCTGTGGGTCTTGCCGTTGTAGTGGTAGCCGTCGACGCAGAACAACACCCGAGGCTCGATCTGGCCGAAGCGATCGACCACACCCTGGACGCCGAAATCGGGCGAGCACGACGACCATACGGCGCCGCGGCTAGTCGTCGCCAGCATCGCCATGATGGTTTCGGGCATGTTGGCGACGATTCCGGCGACGCGGTCACCGGGGGCAATGCCGATTTCGTCGAGCGCGCGCGCCAACCGCGAAACCCCATCGTAGAGCTCGGCCCAGCTGAGCTCGCGCTTCACTTTGTCCTCGCCCCAGAATATCAGCGCCGCGCCGTCGTCGCGGCGGCGCAGCAGGTTCTCGGCGAAATTCAACCGGGCGTCGGGAAAAAATCGCGCCCCCGGCATCTTGTCGCCGTCGACGAGCACCCGCTCGCCCGGCCCGTCGCCGATGACGCCGCAGAAATCCCAGACCGCGAGCCAGAACTTCTCGATCTCGGTGATCGACCACGCCCACAGCGACTCGTAATCGTCGAGGGTGATGCCGTTCTCGGCCTCGACCTGGCGCATGAAGGCCCACAGATTGGTGCCGCGCTTGCGCTCGTCGGACGGCTGCCAAAGCGGTTGGTCCACGGTTCTTCTCCTCTCGCTCGCTGGCGGCAATGTCCTATCTATACGCCGACCCCATCGGCCGGCGAAAGGGCCTGCGTGCGGCGCGTGGCAGCGATGCGTATGCCATCCTGGTCGCCGCTACGGTGGTCGTCTACAACAACGGGATGCCGCGAACAATGGAAGATGGCGCGGGACCCCGGTCGTCGACCGAGTCCTTCATCGCCGGTGCGTTGTGGATGTTGCTGGCCGCCCTCGGCTTTGCGCTGATGTCCGGTATCATCCGTCACGTTTCGGCGCAACTGGATCCCTTCGTCATCGTCTTCTTCCGCAACCTGTTCGGGCTCATGTTCATGATGCCGTGGTTGCTGCGCAGCGGTCTTTCCGGGTTGAGAACCGGGCGTCTCAGACTGCACCTGCTGCGCGCGGTCATGGGGCTCGGCGGCATGCTGTGCTGGTTCTGGGCGCTTTCCAACATGCCGATGGCGGAGGCGGTGGCGCTCAATTTCACGGCTCCACTGTTCACCACTGTGCTGGCCATTCCGCTGCTCGGCGAGGTCGTCCACTTGCGCCGCTGGACGGCGACCATCGTCGGCTTTCTAGGGGTCCTCGTCATCCTTCGTCCCGGCATGGCGGCGATCAGCGAGCCCGCCATTGTCGTGCTCATGGCATCGGTATTCATGGCTGGCGCCGGTATCCTGATCAAGACGCTGTCGCGCACCGAAGGCGACGGCGCCATGGTCACCTATGTGGTGCTGTTCCTGACCCCGATGTCGCTGGTGCCGGCGCTGTTCGTCTGGACCATGCCGTCGTGGACCACGCTGTTGTGGCTCGCCGCGATCGGCGGCCTGGCGACTTTGGCCCACCAATGCCTGACCCGATCCTTCCGCGCCGCCGACGCTTCGGCGATCATGCCGTTCGACTATGCCCGGTTGCCGTTCGTCGCCGCCATCGGCTACGTCGCCTTCGACCAGAGCGTCGACGTCTGGACCTGGGTCGGCGGCGGCATCATCGCCGCCGCGGGCTTGTACATCGCCCATCGCGAGATCGTGCTCGGCCGCGACCCGACGGCCCCGCTCACCGTCGGCGACCGCGCCGCCAGCGGCGTCTTTCGCGGCACCCTGAAACGCTTCGGCTATTGGAAATAGGCGGAATCAGCCGCTAATTAGCGCGCATCGGCGCAATTTCTTCTAGAGCTGTACGGCCTGACAATAATCTCCCCTTGCCTCCATCTCGGCGCAAATCGCATCCGATTCGGATTCCGTGAGACCAACGCCGTAGAGATGGTACAGGGAACTGCCTCCCGCACCTTCGACGGGTGTAACCTGCGCTCTCCCCATCGCGAGCTTGGGATATGTCACGACATACGAATCCCAAGACTTCAAGGCGACTTCTGCATCATGATAACTGGCCAGGGCGACGCCGAATTTCTCATTCTGGGCCATTGGAGGTGACTCGCCGCCATCGGTTGGTTCGTCCTCTTTGACGTCTCCGACCGGGAACAACGTAACCGTTAGGTGCTCATCGTAATGGTTGTCCGCCCCGGTCGACGAATCGATCACCCAGCCAACGACCCCGCCTAGAATGAGATTTCCGAATGTTGCGCCCTCGATCTCGGAATCGATGACGTTAGATGTGTCATGGTAACCATCTTTCGAGCAGGTGACTTGAATATCGTGCTTCGTCTTCTTGACCTCGACGGTCGACGGCGTCTTTACCCGGCCAATAACCAATTCCTCGCGTTTCAGCGTGCAATCGGCCCCTTGCGGGTTTGAATCGAAGGACAGCGTCTGCGACGTACCCGAGGCGATTGACGCGCATCCTCCGGTAAGCAGCAGAAGTGGCAAAGCCAGGACAAGAAGGAATTTGTGCATTGTGGCCACCCCTATGATCATGTCCGCGAAATTCACGCAGCGACATAAATTTTGAAATCCAGCGAGCGAGCGCTGAATAACATTCAGCCCTTGGTTGCGCAATATCCAATAATACTGGAAATCTATCTAAGTTAGGACTCGCCCGAGCTGCTTGCTTCAGCCGCCCAGATGTCCCGACTTGACGTAGAGCGTGCAGCCGCCGGTCGAACGCGCGGCATGGCTGCTGCCGGCGGGATAGCGGATCCAGCTGCCGGCTTCATAGGACCCGTGTTCATCATGCAGGTCGCCGGAGACGACGAAGATCTCCTCGCCGCCCGGGTGGTCGTGGAGTGGGCTCTCGGCGCCGGGGTCGAGGCGGAACAGGCGCATCGTCTCGGGGTAGCCGTCCTCGCCGTAGAGCGGCAGGCGATAGGCGCCCGGCCCCTCGGCGGGCCGCCACTCGGCGGTGGTGGTGTCGATGTTGATCTGGCGCCGCGCCGTGCCCGGATATTGCTGTAGCTTGACGAACAGCACGCAGCCTTTCGTCGAGAACGGCGCGTGGGCGAAGCCTTCGGGATTGAGCAGATAGGTCCCGGCCGGATAGTCGCCGTGCTCGTCCGAGAACACGCCGTCGAGGACCAGGATCTCCTCGCCGTCGGGATGGGGGTGGGACGGGAAGGCGCTGTCGCGGTCGTAGCGGACGACCGACGTCACCCGGCTCGATTCCGACGGTCCGGTCAGGTCCAGTCGTTTGCGCCAAACGCTCGGGCTCGGGCTCGGCTGCCATTCGGCGCGCGCGGTGTGGACGATTGCGAGGCGGCTGAAATCGGCATTCACGCCTGTGGGCATTTGCGCGGCTCCTAAGTCGAGGCGCGGTCGAGGAAGCGGCGCGCGCGTTGCCGGTGGCGGTCGGCGATATGGGGTGCCATGGCGGTCACCGCGGCCATCATCACGGTCGCGTCATCGGTGAAGCCGAGACCGGCGATGAAATCGGGGATCATGTCGGCGGGCACGACGAAATAGGCCAGGGCGCCGATCAGAACGACCCGGACGCGGTGCGGCGTTCGCGGATCGGCGGCGCAGAAATAGGCCGACACGGCCTCTTCGGCGAACGGGATGCGGCCGGCAACACGGCGCAATTTCCGCCAGAAATCGCGGCGGACGCGCTCTTCCGCCTGTGGTCCCGAAGGGACAACCATGGGCAGTCGATGAACCTGCATGAATTGAAATATGGGATCGCGACGCGGCGGTCGCAATACGCAAGCGCTTTTGCTAGAGGTTAGCCCGCTCGGCGCCGGGGCGAACCGATGGGAACGATCGCGCCCCCGATGCGGCTTGGCCATGCCGGGCGGAATTCGAACCGGGAGGAACGGCTTATGGATGTGAAAGGACACGCGGCATTGGTCACCGGGGGCGGCTCCGGCATGGGGGCGGAGACCGCGCGCCATCTCGCCGCGGCGGGAGCCAAGGTCGCCCTGCTCGACGTCAACACCGACGGCGCCGCTGCGGTGGCCGAGGAAATCGGCGGCATCGCGGTCGCCTGCGACGTCGCCGATGCGGCCAGCGCCGAGGCCGCAATCGCAGCGGCGCGGGAGGCCCACGGCGGCGCCCGCATCCTGGTCAACTGTGCCGGCATTGCCCCGGCGGCCCGGGTCGTCGGCCGCGACGGCCCGATGCCGCTCGACGATTACGCCCGGGTCATCAATGTCAACCTGATCGGCACCTTCAACATGATGCGGCTGGCGGCCGCCGGCATGCAGACCCTCGACCCGCTGGCCGACGGCGAACGCGGGGTCATCGTCTCGACGGCGTCGGTCGCCGCCTATGAAGGCCAGGTCGGCCAGGCCGCCTACGCCTCGTCCAAGGGCGGCGTGGTCAGCCTGACGCTACCGGTGGCGCGCGAGCTCGCCCGCTACGGTATCCGCGTCATGGCCATCGCGCCGGGCCTGATCGGCACGCCGATGCTGATGGGCCTGCCCGACAATATCCGCGACAGCCTGGCCGCCACGGTGCCGTTCCCGAGCCGCTTCGGCGCGCCGTCGGAATATGCCCGTCTGGTCATGCACATCGTCGAGAACGTCATGCTCAACGGCGAGGTCATCCGCCTCGACGGTGCCATCCGCATGCAACCGAGTTAGGCTCGGTTAGGCCGGCTCCGATCGCTTAGCCTTCCCGCGCCGGCGGGATCAGGCGGCGCCAGGAATCGGGGATGCGGGCCGTGAGCCAGGCCTCGATGCGCGCCCGGCTGCGGTGGTAGCGGACGCCGAGCCACAGCACGGCGATACCGATCAGGCTGAGCACGACCGGGAACATCAGCGAATCCTCGAACAGCCCGTAGGCGACGTGGAACAGCCAGGCGAGGACCGCCAGCGAGCCGAAGATGACGAAGATCGGCCGCGCGAATAGGACCGACAGCCCGATCGACGCCACCCCGACGAGGGCGAACAGGAACTGCACCACATCGCCGGCATCGCCGTTGAACAGGGTCAGCCCGGCGAAGCCGACCCAGAAACTGAGCAGCCCGCCGAGATAGCCCCAGAACGAGAAGTCCTCGCGAGTGCGGTGGTCGAGAATCCATGACACCGCGAGCGTCGCCAGCCCGAAGACGACCGCGACGCTCTGCTGGATGGTGCCGGTGTCGCCGTCGGGGCCGAGGATATACCCTACCAAGTCGACCGAGATCAGCCACGCCGCCGCGACGATCGGCACGGCGAGGAAGGAGAAGCGGACGAAGCGGGCCATCGCCAGCCCGCTGGCCAGGGTCGCCGCTTCGATGACCAGCCGGTTCAACGTCGGGCCCGGCGCGCTCTGGCGCAGGCCCTCGGGCCACAACCCGGCCATGAATTGGACGCCGAGGATCGCCAGCGGCACCATGAATACGGCGAGCGTCAGCAGCAGCCCGCCGGCCACGCGGGTGTCGTCGCGGCGCCAGAAACGCCCGCCGGCGGCGGTGAAACAGACCCCATAGACGAGCGCCAATACCAGCAGCGAGCCGCCGCCATATTCGCGCCAGGCCAGCGTCATGAACAGGAACATGGCGACGATGACCAGCACCGCGCCGAGATAGTAGGCGACGTTGGGGACGTCGAACCGCGACTCGGCCGCATCGGCGGCGCGGTGGCGGCTCAATGCCTCCCACAACGGCGTCACTTGTTCGGTGGCGATGATGCCGTCCCGGGCCGCTTGGTCGAGATCGGCGCGGGTGATTTTCATCGGCCGGCCGTCATCCGGCGACGCGGTCGATCGCCTTGGCGAGCTTGATATCGCGTTCGCTCAGCCCGCCGGCGTCGTGGGTGCTGAGGGTGATGTCGACCCGGTTGTAGACGTTGAACCATTCCGGGTGGTGGTCCTGTTTTTCCGCGAACAACGCGACCCGGGTCATGAACCCGAAGGCAGCGTTGAAGTTCTTGAAGGTAGAGGATTTGGCGATCGCGTCCCGTCCCTCGGCCTCGGTCCAACCGTCGAGTTCGGCGAGGGCCGTCGTCCGGGCCGTGCCCTGCAGTTTATCGACCATGGGTGTGCCTCATGCGGTTGTCGCGCCGCCACAGTGACAAGCCGCACCGGCGAGATCAAGGCGGCTCGGGTAAAGACTGCCGCCCCGCCGCGCCTATTGTCCTAGCCTGCCGCATGGCCGATATTGGATTCACCGCCGTTATGCGCGCCGCCATCGAGCCCATGCTCGACGAGACCGGCGCGGCCCCTGGTATCCGCGTCCTCGATGTCGCCTGCGGCGCAGCGGCACCCGCCGCCGACGCCGCCGTCAGCCGCGGAGCGACGGTCGCCGGTATTGATCTGTCGCCGTCCAGTATCGCCGCGGCCCGGCGCGCCTGCCCCGATATCCGGTTCGAAGTCGGCAGCGCCGAATCCTTACCCTTCGGCGACAACAGCTTCGACGCGGTGATCATCAATTTGGGCGTGCTCCATTTCGCCTCGCCGGAAGCGGCGCTCGGCGAAGCCCACCGCGTCCTCGCAAGCGGCGGCAGAATCGGTTTCACGGTCTGGGCGGCGCCCGAACGCGCGCTCGGCTACGGCGTACCGATTGAGGCGCTCGAGCGCCACGGTATCGCCGATTCGGCGCCGTCGCCGCGGCGCCGGTATTTTCGCTTCGGCGACCACGACGAATGCCGGCGGGTGCTTGCCGAGGCGGGCTTCTCGGAACCGTCGATACGGGACGTCGATCGGGTCTGGCGTGCGCCGTCGGCGGCCGAAGTTTTCGAATACCTGGTCCAGGGGATCATCGTCGGCACCGCCTTGCGGGCCCAGCCGGCGCCCGCCGGCGCCGCCATTCGGGCGGCCGCGGTCAGCGGTTTCGAGGCCTTCGCCGACGGCGACGGCGACGGGGTGGCCATCCCGATGACATTGACGCTGGCCACCGCCGTCAAGCAATGAGCGCCGCCGCGGCGCCAGGATGGCAATTTCTCGCCGCCGGGCGCCGGGTGGTTTAGATTTCCGCCATGAAGAAACGCCGCCCCGCCAATGCCTGGTCGAACGCGCCCAGCCTCGACGAACTCGCGGCGATCGCCGAAACCGCGTTCGCCTCGATCCCGGAAACGTTTCGCCGCGAGGTCGAGGGCGTCGCCATCCGCGTCGCCGACTTTCCCGACGAAGAAACCGAGCGCGAGATGAATCTCGAGTCGCCGTTCGAGCTGCTCGGCCTCTACCGCGGCGTATCGATCGACCAGAAAAGCACGCTCTCGACACCCCAAGACGTCGATCAAATTTTTCTCTATCGGCGGCCGATCCTCGACTATTGGGCCGAATGCGGCGACGCGCTGGAGGATATCATCCGCCACGTCCTGGTCCACGAGCTCGGCCATCATTTCGGCTTTTCCGACGCCGATATGGAAGCCATCGAGGACGAGGCCTGAGGCCGCGATAGCCGGCTCATCGGGCGCTGCGGCGGGCCGGACCATGGATTGGTTCGACCACCATCGAGCCGCGACCGGCCGCCGGTGCACCGGCGCATCGCATTACCCGCCATCGTTGAACAACTTTTGTCTTTCCGTTCGATGAGACTAATTTCTTGCCGACGATCGACCTTGAAATTCATCGTGACTGGCATTTGGGGAGGAAACAGTGAACCGGCATCTTTATCTCGACGACAACACGCGGACGGACTTGTTGGATCGGGCTCGGGCGCCATGGCGGGCGGCGGCGTTGCTTCTTGGCGTCGCGCTGATCGCGGGGTGCGCGGCGAGCCCGGAGGATATTGCGCCCGAGTTCGTCAGCGAGGCGCAATATCAGGACCTGACATGCGAGCAGATTTCGGCCGAGCGCGCGCGCGTCGACGCGGCCTTGGTGAGCGCCACGGAAAAGCAGGAAAAGGCCAGATCAGACGACATCGCGGGGGTCATTTTCTTGGCGCTTCCTCTCGGGTCGATGAACGGACACGATGTCGAACCCGAGATCGCCCACCTCAAGGGTGAACGCGACGCGTTGGATCGCAGTGCCGAGCTTGAAAACTGTGTTTAATGAGGGGGTTGGCCTCGATTCACCCGATCCGGGCGACGGCGCGGCTGTGCGAGGCCGGGCGGCGTCGTTGATCGGCCGCTGTTAGCGCGGCGCCCAGGCTGCTGAAACGGGGAGCCGAGCCCGGCGCCTAGACCAGCTGCCGGATACGCCTTCGCAGTTCGGGCAGGACCTCGTCGTCGAACCACGGGTTCCGTTTCTGCCAGCCGCCGGTGCGCCAGCTCGGATGGGGCACGGGAATGACGTCGGGGCCGTAGTCGCGCCAGGCGCGGACGGTCTCGGTCAGCGTCTTCTTGCGCGTTGCGCCAAGGTGGTAACCCTGCGCGTATTGCCCGGCGAGAATGGTCAGCGACAGATTCGGCAGATGTCCGAGCAGGGCCTGGTGCCAGGTCGGCGCGCACTCGGGGCGCGGCGGCTTGTCGCCGCCTTTCGGCAACACGCCAGGATAGCAGAAGCCCATCGGCATGATGGCGACCCGCGCTTCGTCGTAGAAGGTCTCGCCGTCGACCGCCATCCACTCGCGCAGCCGGTCGCCGCTCTTGTCGTTCCACGGGATGCCCGATTCATGGACCCGGGTGCCGGGCGCCTGGCCGACGATCAGAATCCGCGCCTTCGCGGTCATACGCAGGACCGGGCGTGGACCGAGCGGCAGGTGAGCGGCGCAGATGCGGCACGCCCGCACCTCCGCCAGCAGGGCGTCGAGGCGTGGCGTTACCATCCTTTTGCCAGCACTTCGTCGACGTAGGCGGGGACGATGTCGGTCGCCGCGCCGTAGCGTCGCTCGGCGAACAATGAGTGGCCTTCCGACGGTTCCAGATTGAGTTCGACGGTATGGGCGCGACCGCCACGCCGGGCTTCCTCGACGAAGCCCGCGGCCGGATAAACGTTGCCCGAGGTGCCGATCGACATGAACAGGCCGCAGCCCGACAGCGCCTCATAGATGCGGTCCATGTCGAACGGCATCTCGCCGAACCACACCACATGGGGGCGCAGATTGCCCAATTCGCCGCAGGTCGAACACGACGTCGTGGTGTCGAGGTCCTCCTGCCAATCGGCGACGTTGCCGCAACTCAGGCAACGTGCCTTGCCGAGTTCGCCGTGCATGTGGATGAGGTTGCGGGTGCCGGCCAGTTCGTGCAGGTGGTCGATATTCTGGGTCACCACGAGAACGTCGCCGGGCCAGGACTGCTCGAGCCGAGCGAGCGCCTGATGGGCGGCGTTGGGCCGCACATTGTCCGCGAACAGGCCGCGCCGCCGTTCGTTGTAAAACGCCTGGACCCGGTCCGGATCGCGGACGAAGGCTTCGGGCGTGGCGACATCCTCGATCCGCACCTTCGACCAGATTCCGTCGGCATCGCGAAAGGTATCGAGGCCGGATTCCTTCGATACACCGGCCCCGGTAAGAATGACGATGGCGCTCGAACCGCCACCACGGTTGAATGGGTCCTCGTTCATCGGTCTTAATATAGCCACCGCACCAGCATGGAGGCCAATGCGATGCGAGTCCTGTTCGTCTGCACCGGGAATATCTGCCGTTCGCCAATGGCCGAGGGCGCGCTCCGCAGTGCCGTCGCGGAGGCCGGTCTCGACCGCCCGGTGGATGCCGATTCGGCGGGAACCCATGGCTACCATGTCGGCGATCCCCCCGACCGGCGGGCTCAGGCCGTGGCCCGTCAACGCGGGCACGATTTGTCGGCGCAGCGGGCGCGGCGGGTAACGCCGCGGGACTTCGAAGAGTTCGACTTCGTCGTTGCCCTCGATCGCGGCCACCATGAACAGCTCGCCGCGATCTGCCCGCCGGGGCGCGAGGACCGGATTCACCTGTTGATGGATTTTACCGAAGGGGCAAAAGGCTTCGATGTTCCCGATCCCTATTACGGGTCCGACGCGGACTTTCACCGCGCGCTCGACATGATCGAACAGGGCGTCGACGGATTGTTGGCGGCGATCCGCCGCCGGCTATGATCGATGATACCAAGGCCGACCGGGTCGAGGCGGCGCTCGGCCGGCGGCCGGTTTCGGCCCACGCTCTGTCCGGCGGTTGCATCGCCGACATCCGCCGTCTGGACTTCGCCACCGGCGACCCGGTGGTCGCCAAGATGGGAGGCGACCTCGAAACCGAGGCCTATATGCTGCGCTACTTGGCCGCGCATAGCGCGCTGCCGGTGCCGGAGATCCTTTACGCCGAGGCCGATTTTCTGATCCTCGAATACGTCGCCACCAACGGACCGCTCGACGCCGCCGCCGAGGCCCACGCCGCAGACCTGCTGGCCGCCCTCCACGACATCACCGGCGACCGCTTCGGGCACGAGCGCGATACGCTGATCGGTTCCCTGGCCCAGCCCAATCCTTGGACCCGGAACTGGGTCGACTTCTTCCGCGACCACCGCCTGCTCTCCATGGGTCGGCTCGCGCTCGACAGCGGCCGGCTGTCGCCGGCGGCGTTTGCCCGTCTCGAACGATTGTGCGCCCGCCTCGGCGAGTGGATTCCGCAGCCGGGGGCGGCGAGCCTGATCCATGGCGACATGTGGGGCGGCAACGTGTTGGTTCGCGACGGCCGCATCGCCACTTTCGTCGACCCGGCGATCTACCACGCCGATCCCGAGATCGAGCTCGCCTTCTCGACCCTGTTCTCGACCTTCGGGCGCGCCTTCTTCGACCGCTACGGCGAGCACCGGCCGCTCGCCCCCGGCTTCTTCGAGGAGCGCCGCGATATCTACAACCTCTATCCGTTGCTGGTTCACACCCGCCTGTTCGGCGGCGGTTACGCGGCTGCCGTCGAGCGCATTCTGGCGCGGTTCGTCGGCTAGGCCGCGACCCCAATCATGTCCGTGCCGTGGGTCCGTTGGCGCCGATCTAACGGGCGATGGCGCCGGCGCGGAGCCGCTCTTCGATATCTTGGAAATAGGCCCGCTTCGCGCGCGCGATCGCGCCCGTCGATTCCTCTTCGGTGTAGGCGCGAAAGGAAAGCCCATCATCGCTGACAATCGACCGGTCGAGGAACAGATGGATATGTCCGGTCGGCCGCACCGTGTGTCGCAGGAACTTTCCGTCGGTACCGGCCAGAACGAACCATTTCCGCAGGGCAAGCCGAAATATGGCATCTTCGCCGGCCACGCTGTGGCGGAATGCGTCGTGTTCGGGGAAACCGCCAATCACCTCCACGACCGCGCGCCGGGCGATGAAGTTGCTCGGCAGACTATTGACAATGACTTCGTACTGCTCGGGTTCACATGGTCTCGACAGGCCGACGAATTCGATACCGCAAGTCAGCGCCCCGATATGTGGCTCCTTGTCCAGCGCATCGATCGCCGGGCCAAAGAACTCGGGGGCGTATTCGTCGTCGCAATCGAGAAAGCACACATACTCACCGCGCGCCGCGCGTAACCCTGTATTGCGCGCACTCGCCGGGCCACAATTGTCCTGGCGCAGGAATACAACCTGGCTATGGATCGCCTGCAGGCCGCGCGCGATTTCTTCGCTATCATCGGTGGAGCCGTCATCGACGACGATGATTTCCATCTCGGCGACATCTTGATCGATGATCGATCGAACGGCGCCGGGCAAATCGGCAGCACCGTTGAAGCATGGAATAATCGTCGAGATACGAACCGGCAGCGACGGTTTCATGGCGACCTCGCAAAAGAGATTGCCCAAAGGAGAGGTCGCCGCACGGGTGTCCCGGTAGCGTCGGAGTCGGGCGGCGTTCGCGCGCCGCATCCTCTCTCCCTGAGGATCAAAACCGCAATACTACAAAATCGCTTGGCTTCAAAATACATCCGGGTCACGGGAATTGTCTTCAACCTGAACCCAGTCGTTCGCCTACACTTGCCGTCTCGACATTCGTCGATCGCGCGCGATCTCTTCGATGGCCGTGCGACCCAGGTTCCGATAACGAGTCCCCAACATGCAATAGGCCATCACTGAAAGAGAATGGAGCATCGCTCGGCCGATCCCGCTCGACGAGACGCGGCGCGCACGGGACGACGGGCAGCCATTGGCGGCGAAAATCACCGCGGCGCCTCCGAAAAGGTCACATGTGCAACCGGCCGGAAGACTGGTCGAGGACCAATGCCTCGGTGGCCGGACGAGTTTGCAGGGCTTCGATGAGCTCGCTCTCCGATACGGATTCACCGACCTTCTCGGTCCAGACCTTTAATTGCGTCAACAGGTAATCGCCGAAAGCCGTTATCATCGCCACGTTGGCGGCATCGCGTCCGCGCACCATGAGGATGCGTCCGATACGCGGCGTATTGTGTCGGGGATCGAAGGCGTACCATCGCCCTTCCAGGTAGACCTCGCTCCACGCGCAGAAATCGCCGGCGCCTTCCGCTTTCGCGCCGATATCGCTGAGATAGCCGCTCGCGTACCGCGCCGGAATGTTCATCGCGCGGCATAAGGCGATGAACAAATGAGCGAAATCGCGACATACGCCCGTACCCTCCCGAAACACGTCAACCGCGGTCTTCGTTGGCCGGCCGAACCGATACCCGAAGATGACGTGATTGTGCACCCAGTTAGATATTGCCTGAGCCCGGGCCCATCCGGGTGGCGTGGTGCCGAACATTTCCCAGGCTTTCGCGATGAACTCATCGCTTTCGCAATACCGGCTGGCCGTCAGATACGCCAGCGTCTCGACCGGAAGATCCACGATCTCGTGCTGACGCGCGTTCCAATTGAATTCATCCGGCTCGCCGGTATCCTCCACGATGCAGTCGGACCAAAGCGTCGTTGCCCCGGGCGGCGCCTGGAGACGAGCGCATCGGTTTCCGAACATGTCCGTATATTCCTCGATGGTGGTCTCGGGCTCCGTCCGAATATGATCCAATCCGATCATCCGACGATCGTTCGAAGGGTGGGGGTACAACGCCAGGAGCATAGGTGTCGGTTTCGGACAGTCGACGGCGAATTCGAAGCCAATGCGAATGAATATTGGACGTTCCTTTCGTTGGCTTGAGTGTGGTCGGTCAATTGCCTCTTTGGACGCCGGGCCGCATGCGATCATTGAAGCTCATAGCGGCCTGATAGTGGCCCGGCGAGCGTATCAGTTTCAAAGGCTCGCGGATACGCGTACCAGCGCCTATGGCCTCCACGAGATCGGCGATCCTGACCATCAAAACATAGGACCTGAAGACAAACTCAGACAGTCTCACATCACCGTCTGGCGCCATTGCTCACTTCTTGAAGTCCTGTCTACCGATACGTTTTCAGGTCTTCAGAGTCGCATCAATGGCGATGTCTCCATCCTCTATTGTCGTAAGGTGGGAAATCACCGAAAGGCGCATGACCCAACTATCACGCCATTGGGCGCCGCGGTCGAACGCATCCTGGCTAGTTTCCTGGGTTAGATACCGGCTACCCTCCGCTGGACTAGGTATCGTATAACTGGCGTTCGATTGTATGGGCGTACCCCGGAACGGCAAAGGTGCTTGGACAGACCGGCCATGAAGAATGAGACCTTCAAGATCGACGAGATCTATGTCCCGGTCAAACGGCGGAAGACGCTCGACATGAAGGTTGTAGACGAGATCGCCGAAAGCATGTTGGAAAACGGTCAATTGACCCCGATCATGGTTCGTCGGGACCGCGAGAGGTATGTGCTTATCGAGGGGTTTCATCGCCTCGAGGCAAGTAAGGCATTGGGCGAAAAGACCATTGTCGGCTATATCGTCCAGGCTCGCCCGCACTAGAACCGACGCCGAATTCACGCCGGCTACCGAATCAACTTAATTCGGATTTTCGAATCTGAAACTCCGATGCGACGCCGGATTAATCCGCGTCGAGCGGATAGGTCGCTTCGCCGCGATAGATCGCTCCGCTCTTCGACAGCAGGCTGGAGAACAGCACGAAATGATCGACGGCGAAGGGCTCGGTCGCGAACAGCGCATGGGCCGCCCGGTACTCCTCGACCCGGGACGTGTGGGCCGATTTGAGGCGGGCCAGCGTTATATGGGGCATGAATTTGCGCCGGTCGGGCGCCACGCCGATGCGGATCAGCGCCCGATCAACCTTGTCGTGCAGCGTCGACAGCGGTGCCTCACTCTCGGTCCCGGCCCACAAGGTGTGGATCTTGCGTCCGTGGCCGAACACGCCGACGCCGTCGAGGCGGAGGTCGAATTCGGACGCCCGCACGGTGGCGAGCGCGTCGTCGATCTCCTCGGCGCGGGCTTCGTCGACCTCGCCGATGAAGCGGATGGTGAGGTGGTAGTTGACGGGCGTGATCCAGCGCGCGCCGGGAATCCCGCCGTTCAACGCGGTCAGGCGCTGGCGGACGTCGGCGGGAAGATCGAGGCCGACGAAAAGCCGTATCATTTCAGCTTCCCCTGTGTGGTCACGGACAGGGCGACGGATCGTCGGCGTGAATCTCCTCGATCGCCGCCAGCGTTTCGTCGGATAGCTTGATCCCGATGCTGTCGATGTTCGCCGCAAGTTGCGCCTCGGTGGTGGCGCCGATGATGGTGCTGGTCACGAACGGCCGCGAATGAACGAACGCCAACGCCATCTGCGCCGGATCGAGACCCTGGGCCCGGGCGAGCGCGGCATAGGCCGCGGTCGCCGTCCGACCCTTCGGCGTGACGTAGCGCTTGAACTGGGGAAACAGGGTCAGCCGCGCGCCCGGCGGCGCGTTGCCGTCGATGTGTTTGCCCGACAGCACGCCCATGCCGAGGGCCGAATAGGCCATCAGGCCGCAGGATCCGCGCCACGCCACCTCGGCCAGTCCGATCTCGAAGGTGCGGTTGAGCAGGCTATAGGGATTTTGGATCGTGACCGGACGCGGCAGGCCCCGGGTTTCGGCGAGATGCAGAAAATGCATCGCCCCCCACGGCGTTTCGTTGGACAGTCCGATGGCGCGTATCTTCCCGGCCTGAGCCAGATCGGCGAGCGCGGATAGGGTCTCGTGAACCGGGATCGAGTCGTCCTCGTCATAGGAATCGTAGGACAGTCGGCCGAAGAAATTGGTCGACCTGTCGGGCCAGTGGAGCTGATAGAGGTCGATATGATCGATGCCGAGACGGCGCAGGCTGGCGTCGATGGCGGCCTCGATCTGGCGGCGGTCGAGACGCGTCTCGCCTCTGCCGAGCCAGGGAAGGTGCGTCGCGCGCCCGGTGACCTTGGTTGCCACGATGACCTGGTCGCGTTTGCCGCTCGATTTCAACCATGACCCCAGGTAGGCCTCGGTGCGGCCCTGGGTTTCGGCGCGGGCCGGAAACGGATACATCTCCGCCGTATCGATGAAATTGACGCCGCAGTCGAGGGCAAGGTCCAACTGACGATGGGCCGCCGCCTGGTCGTTCTGCTCGCCCCAGGTCATCGTCCCCAGACAGATCGCGCTGACCACGATATCGGAACGTCCAAGCGGTCGGTATTCCATGCGAATCCTATATCCGGGAGAGGCAGGCGCCGGGCGAGTCCTCGCACCATATAATACAAAGTCCGGCGATTTGAACCCAATGTCATCGGCGGATCCGTCGAGGTTGCGCGCCGCCCGCCATATTGCGGCAGTCGCGGTTTTTCCCTTACAACAGCACCCATGGCGGAGACGGCCGAGCGGCTGAAAGAGGCGCAGCGTTTGTTGCAGGCGGGTCGCCTCGACGAGGCGGCGGCACGTTTCCGTGCGTTGGCCTCGGAGCACCCGGGCGACGCCACCTTTCCCTACCTGCTCGGCGTCGCCGCCCGCGCCGCGGGTCGGCTCGACGAAGCGATCGACCATCTCGAAGCGGCCCGTGCCCTCAGCCCGGGCGATGTTCACATTCTCAATCTCCTCGCCGGCAGCCGCCAGCGCGCGGGCGACGGCTCGGCGGCGAACGCGCTCTATGCCGCCGTCCTCGACATCGATCCCGACAACGGCGAGGCGTTGTCGAGACGTGGCGACATCTGCTTTGACGGACAGGACATGGCCGGCGCGGCAATACTCTATCGCCGCGCCATCGCCGCCGGGGAGGCGTCGCCGCCCATCGCGACGCGCTACGGCGTTGCATTGGTGCAAACGGGCAACGCCGAGGCAGCGATCCCGGTGCTCGAAGACGCGGCGGCGAAGGCCCCCGACAATGCCAACACCATTCTGGCCCTGGCCGAGGCCCGATCGATCTTGTCCGACACCGAAGCCGCCCTGGCGTTAGCCCGCCGGGCGGTTGCGCTGTTCCCCGATAGGATCGGCGTGCGGATGAATGCGGCCAAGATCCTGCGCGCCCAGAACCGGTTCACCGAGGCCGTGGATAATCTCTCCTATGCGGCGGACCTGCGACCGGACGATGCCGAGATCCGCGGCCGCCTCGGACTCGCCTTGCTCGGTCAGGGGCGCGTCGGCGACGCGCTGCGCGAATTCGACGCCGGGCGCAAGATCGATCCGGTCGGTTCGGCGGCACGCAACCGCCTGCTTGCGCTGCACTATGCTCCCGATCTCACGCCGGCCACGATTGCCGCGGCCCATCTCGATTGGGGGCGACGGGTGGAGGCATCGGTCGCCACCCTGCCCGCGCGCGGGGGGGCGGGCCGCGACCCCGACCGCCGCCTCCGCATCGGCTACCTGTCGGCCGATCTACGGCGCCACTCGGTCGGCTATTTCATCGAGCCGATCCTGCGCCATCACGACCGCGACGCGATCGAACCGGTGGTGTTGTCGATGGTCCTGCGGCCTGACAAAGTTTCCGAACGCCTGCGTGGGTATTGCGCGTCGTGGCACTCGGTGGCCGGGATGACCGATGACGATTGCGCGGCGCTGGTTCGGGATCTACGGATCGATGTGCTGGTCGATCTCGCCGGCCACACCGGCGGTGGACGCCTCGATGTTCTGGCGCGCCGGCCGGCGCCGGTCCAGGTCACCTATCTCGGCTATCCCGACACAACCGGCCTGACGACCGTCGATTACCGCGTGACCGATGCCGTGGCCGACCCGCCCGGCGCCGACGGCCTCTATAGCGAGCGCCTGGTGCGGCTCCCCCATTGCTTCCTGTGCTATGGGCCGGACGCCGACAGCCCCGCGGTCGCCGCCGCACCCGACGCGGCGAACGGTTATGTCACCTTCGGTTCGTTCAACAACATCGCCAAGTTGAGCGACGCGGCGCTTGCCGCCTGGGCCCGGATTCTGGGCGAGTCCGGCGACAGCCGCTTGTTGTTGAAGACGCTCGGCCTCGCCGACGATGCCGTCCGGGCCCGCCTGGTCGACCGCCTCGCCGCCGCCGGCGTGCCGCCGGACAGGCTCATCATTCGCCCCCCGGTCGCCGGGTTCGGCGCCCATCTAGAGACCTACGCCGAGGTCGATATCGCCCTCGACACGTTTCCCTATTGCGGCACGACGACGACCTGCGAGGCGCTGTGGATGGGGGTTCCGGTCGTCAGCAGGGTCGGCGATTCGCACGTCGCTCGGGTCGGCGCGTCGTTGCTCGCGGCCGCCGGGCTCGCCGACCTGGCCGCCGCTTCGACGGACTCCTATGTCGAGACCGCGGTCGCGCTCGCCGATGACCGCCGCCGTCGCCATGAGTTGCGCCGCGGACTGCGCCCGGACCTGCAGGCTTCGCCGTTGCTCGACGGCGCCGGGTTCACCCGCCGGCTGGAGGCGGCCTATCGCGGCATGTGGCACGCCAATTGCGCGGCAACGCCGGACCCGGGGCGGTGAACGATTTGCAGCAACGCCTGGGCGGCGTCCATGAGCGCCTGCGCCGAGCCGCCTGGGGCGAGGCCGAGGAACTCCTGCGCGATCTGTTTCGCGACCATCCCAACAATGTGACGGTGCTCTATCTGCTCGGTGTCGTGGCCCGCGCCGAGAATCGTCCCGAGGAGGCGTTGCATCCCCTGGAGCGGGCGCTGGCGATCGAGCCCAGGAACACGAACGCCTGGCTGATGTACGCCGGATGCCTGAGCGCGGCCGGCCGATCGGAGCAAGCCGTCGCGGCGTGCGAAGCGGCGGTCGGCGTCGATCCCGAGGACGCGGGCGTATGCCGTCAGGCCGCCGATATTTTTTTGCAGAATAGTGCCAAGACCGCTGCCCTTCGCTGTTACCAGGGCGCCCTCGATGGCGAACCGGACGCGCCGTTCCTGGAAGCGCGGACCGGCCGCCTGTTGGCCGAGACCGGCGCCGTCGCGGACGGCCTGGCTCGCGCCGAGAAGGCCGCCGCCCGGGCTCCCGCCGCGCCCGACGTGCAGGCCGATTACGCCCGCGCCCTGATCGTCTCCGGGCGGTTCGACGATGCCGAGCGAGTACTCGATCGCGCGCGCGCGGCGGCGCCGGACGACCGCGACCTGCTCCACATACATGCCAAGACCCTGCGGCAACTTCAGCGCCTCGACGAGGCCGAGCGGACGCTGCGCAAGCTGGTCGCGATCGATCCCCGCGACGCCGCCGCCTATCGCGGTCTCGGCATGGTGGAGCTGAACCGCGGCAACATCGCCCTGGCGATCGACGCCTTCGGCCGCGCGGCAACGTTGCAACCGCGGGATTCGGTCGCCGAATCCAACGCCAACATGGCGCTGCTCTATGACGACCGGGCGACGCCGCGGGACGTCGCCGACGCTCACCGGGCCTGGGCCCGGCGTCATGCCGACCGATACGCCGCCGCGGCGCCGCCATTCGCCAACCCGCCCGACCCGGACCGCCGGCTCAAGGTCGGCCTGGTCTCCGCCGATCTGCGCACCCACTCGGTGACCTACTTCCTCGAGCCGTTGCTCGAGGCCCATGATGGCGCGGCAATCGAGATCACCTGCTTCGATTCCGGCACCGGTGGCGACGAGACCACGCGCCGCCTCCAGGCGTTGGCCGATGGTTGGCACAACATCGCCGGGGCCGCCGATGCCGAAATCGTCGAACTGATCCGCGGCCTCGGCATCGACGTGCTGGTCGATCTGTCGGGGCGGACCGTGGGCAACCGCGCCCTGGTCTTCGCCGCGCGCGCGGCGCCGGTACAGATCGCCTATCTCGGCTATCCGGCGACCACCGGGCTGACGACGATGGACTACCGGCTGACCGACGCCGTCGCCGACCCGCCCGGTGCCACAGAGGCGTGGCATAGCGAGACCCTGCTGCGGCTCGAGCCCTGTTTCCTCTGCTACCGCCCGCGCGCCGACGCGCCGCCGATCGCGCCGCCGGCGATGGCCGCCGCCGGTTCTCCCACCTTCGGCTCGTTCAACAACACGATGAAGCTGAGCGAGACCACCATCGCGCTGTGGTCGGCGGTGCTGGGCGCGGTGCCCGCGGCGCGCCTGGTGGTGAAATTCGGCTTCCTCAAGGCGCCCGAGGTGCGCCGGTCTTTGATCGCGCGTTTCGCCGATCATGGGATCGACGCGGAGCGGCTCGACCTGCGTGCCGGCGGCGACGAGCCGCGGACCCATCTGGCCGCCTACGGCGACATCGATATCGCCCTCGACCCGACGCCCTACAACGGCACCACGACGACCTGCGAAGCGTTGTGGATGGGGGTGCCGGTGCTGACCGTTGCCGGCGCGGCGCATGTGTCGCGGGTCGGCGCCTCGATCCTCACCGCCGCCGGTTTGCCGGAGCTGGTGTGCCGGGACGGCCCCGATCTGGCCCGCCGGGCGGCGGAGTTGGCCGCCGCGCCGGAAAGGCTCGCCGAGCTGCGCCGTACCATGCGCGAACGGCTCGACCGCTCTCCGTTGACCGCCGGGCCCGGCTTCGCGCGCCGTTTCGAGGGCGCCGTGCGTACGGCCTGGCGCGCCTGGTGCACCCGCGCCGAGGACTGAAACCGGGACGGCGCCTAAAACTTGCGGTCGAGGCGGCTCTTGCCGCTGACGATGCGCAGGGTCGCGTTCAAGGTATCCTCGTCGTTGTCGAAGCCGCCGTGGGTGGTGCTCTGCGCGGCCACGGCGATCGTGTCGGCGTCGCCCACGGAATAGGCAACCGCCTTCTCGTTCTCGAACACGCGCCCGCCGAGCACGCGCTTGATCGCCCGGTCCTTGGTCAGGAACGCCTCCATGCCGAGCAGCGGCGTCTTGCGCTCGGTTTCGAAGGCTTCCGAGACCAGATAGAGCAGGCTCTTGTTGTAGACCGGTCCGACGCTGTCGCCCCGTTCCGATTTGTCGGTCAGGTTGAACAGGGTCAGCCGCTCGATCGACCCGCGATGCGGCAGGACCTTGTCCCTGAACAGTTGGGTGGTGCAGGCCGGGGCATAGAAGGTGAGGCTCTTGATCGGGATGCCGAGCGCCGCCAGCGCGGGCACCAGATGGCCATGGAAGATGCTGCCCGCGCTGTGGCCGACGAGGTGGAGCTCGGGCGCCGGGTCGAGGCCGTCGAGGCAGGCCTTGAGGCGCTCGGCGGTGACTCGAGCTCCGCCATCGGGGGCCGCGGCGGCGGCCGCGTTCTGCTTCATCTGGCTCCACACCGGGCGGCCCAGGCCGCGCGCGCCCAGTTCCACCGCTTCGTCGACCAAATCCTGAAAGCGGTCCTTGAAGTCGTCGCGCCAGCCTTCGAAGCGGCCGCGGCGGAAGGCGTCCTGGACGATGCCGCGGATCGAATCGACGAGCCCCGATTCCCACATGAAATGGATCGGATAGATCTTGTTGGCGAGGAAATAGGGCAGCAGGCTGGCGATGCGCGACGCCGACGCCTTTTCGTCGTTCAACCCGCCATGGGCATAGAGCAGCAGCCGCGCCCGCCGGCCCCAGCCCTCCGCCGCCGTCTTGAAACCGGCGAGCACGACGTTGTCGACGTCCGCCGCCTCGGTGGCGTAAATCCCGGTCGCCGAAAACGCGCCGTCATTGCCGAGATTGACGAAGTGCGGCCGGATCGTGCTGAGCACCACCGATTCGTGGGGGATATAATCGAACTCGGCGATCCGGCTGTCGACCGCGCCGGCTTCCATGGCCAGGCTCGCGGTCGGCACGCCGAGCCGGGCGACCCAGCAATCGTAACCGTTCTCCAGCCAGTCGTCGTAGTCAATATGGCAGAACCCCTTCAGTCCCCATTTCGGGCCCCACGAATTCTGCACCCAGAACCCGGTCTCGTCGTAGCCGACGATGGCGAAGGCATGGCCGCCGATCAGGCGCTTGCGATAGGGAATCCGCCCGCTCTCGGGGTCGACCTGGCGCCAGCCCTCGTGGACCGACGCGCTGGCATAGAGGATGCCGGCCTCGTTGAGCGCGCTGTGCATCTGGTTGAGGTGGAGGTGGCGGACCCGCAGATAGGCGCCGAGCGGTCGGCGCAACGCCGCGAACTGGCGCTCGGGGGTCAGCCGCCCGGGATCGCGCTCGTCGTAGGGCCACCCGCCCCACGAGCAGACGCCGTGCCGCAGCCAGCCCTTCATCGCGCCGCGGATGCTCGAGCCGCTGTAGTTCTCGCCCTCCCATTCGTCGTAGCGCTTGGCCATCTCGTAGAGCATGCGCGCGCTGACGCCGTTGTTCTTCTTGCGCAGCTCCTGGCGCCGCGTGTCGTCGATATCGGACCGGTTGTAGAACAGGAAGTTGACCACGGCGGCGAGGCCGAAGCCGGTGCAGGCTCCCTCCTTGCCCTGGTCGAGCACGATGGGTACCCGGCTGCGGTTGTCGATCTCGAACGGCAGCTCGCTCAGGCTGCCTTCGTACATCAGGTCGCGGAGGTCGAGAGGGTCCTTGGTGACGCCCTCATAGACCCGTTCTTGGTTGTCGTCGCTCATGGTCGTCTGCCCCTCCGCTTACGACCCCGTCGCGCCCACCACCGGCAAAAGCGACTATAGCACGGTAGGCGGCCGCGCCCACTGGCCATCTTGCTTGATCCATGTCTACCTTCAATCCTCGGCCCCTAATCATTGCGCGCCTTATTGGCGGATGGTTTAACCATAGCGGGAAGCAAGAATTCGGCGAGGGGCCGCGGAGGCAAGAATGCGACCAGCGAATAAAGAGTATCAGTATGAAGTTGATCAGTGCAGCGTCAGCGATAAAGCGTTGCTCACTGAGTTTCGAGCAAAACGTTCAGAATGGAAAAGCTGGCTCGAACGCGATGTCCACCACAATATCTGGGGCCAAATTCACGCGATAATGTGGAATGATGCGGCGTACCGCTCACTTAATGAAGCACGCCGCTTTGCGTCCGCAAATGAACCCACTGCTGCAGTCAACGGCATGTTCGGCGAGCTTGTGGATCGTGGGTATGTATCAACCCAGGTTCTCGACCTCTGCAAAATCACCGATAGATCAAACAATGATCCTAAGAAAGGCGTTATTTCACTGCGGCGTTTGCTCGACGATATCAGAGAACATCGCCGCCTACTAACGCGCGAAAATTTCGTGGCATACGATGGTCTACCATATGATTATGCTGCGGCTGGACAAGCGTATTTTGAAAGTCTGGCTCCCAAAGAGCGCGGCAAGGCGAGATGGGTCGCTACTAGAGGGCCAGACGCCTGGGGCATGTCGGAGAGAGTGCACAATGCCTTCGACAAGCTTTCAGGCATTGTAGCCGAGAATAGAACACGAACAGATCTCATCCACGAAGAAGTGTTCGTGAACGTCGATGCGTGGTTCGACTTGCCGATATTGCGCAAGTTGCGCACTTATCGAAACAAATATATTGGCCATGCTGCTGACGCGATTTCACGCGATATTGAACCTCTGGACCGGCTTGGCTTGTCACTCGACGAAATTGCGGATGCGCAACGTGTTGTTATCAGGATTGCGACCGCTATCGGGTCCAGCATTCTCTATGATTGTGCACTTGGCGGAGTGGTTCCGACACCACAATTCAACCAATTCGAAAACTTAGAAAAGCCGGTCATTCCTGCCGTCAATATGGAAGAAATCGGGACGTGGTGGCACGGACATGAGCGTGAGCGCCAATCTTGGCTGAACGAGCAGTTAGATTTGATCACCGGGGAGGTAAGAAGGACAACTTAGGCCCATTTGTGTTAGGTGTTATTCGGTGATGATTGGCTCTTCTAGCGTGCTTTAACAACGACCCAATCTCGAAGAATGCGTCGGCAACTCGCGAAGGCTGCCCCCGTGCATCAGGTCGCGCAGGTCGAGGCGGTCCCTGGTGACGCCCTCGCAGACATGTTCTTGATTGTCGTCGCTCATAGTTGCACGCCGCTCTGCTCACGACCCCGTCACGCTCACCACCAGCGGAAGCGGCTATACCACGGTTGACGGTTGCGGTCGCCGGGGGATGGGCGATTCCAGATCTCGCATTCAACCCAAATGAGACCCTAATCCTAGCGTGCTCTAACGCTTAGAATTAATCGCGACGCGGAGCATGACTTACGAAATCACGCTCATTCTGCGACAGAATTTTCTCTTGCCTGTGTCATTCGAGTTGCGCCGCCAGTATTTTTTGATTTTCACAACTTTGCAGAGTTCGTGGCGGGTTTTCGATTGCATCGATCCGCAATGTCCCTAGGTTTGGTCAACGTATCGGGACGTCATTAGGTGTTCGAATTTGCTTATCCGACCGCGGCTTACCGATTACTACGGAATTCTTCTCTCACAGTCGGAGCTGGATTTCCCTATCCCGTTTTTGGACGAGGATATTCCACTCTATCTTGATCCGTTCATGCTGTGGCGGTCACCTTCCCAACAGGATCAGGCGTTGCATACCGCGCTAATTAATGCATTCAACCACCTCGGCTACTTGCAAAGGCAGGGTGAAGAGGAAAAAGCGATTGCCATCTTGATCGCCGCATCTGAGTGCGACGAAGTAGGGCTAGGCTCGTCCGCCAATCGTCGGGGAAAGCGCTTAGGGCGAGAGAAGGCGGTGGAAATTCTTTCGCTGTTCAAGAACATTCCACATTACACGAATAGAGGATTTCGACACTTCGAAGAAATCCAATTCTACGTCAATGGCGTCTCTAAGGATCGAATTAGCGACATTAGTTGCAGCTTTATTAAATCCTTTCTCATCGATTTTACTATCGATCAATGTTTGCGGCTTGGAATTCCAACTAATACCAAGTCTCTGTGAGTGGGACTCATATAGGGGCTTTCCGGAACGGTGTTTTTCTGATTCAAGATGGCAAACGGATGGAGGTTTGCCATGGGTTCTCCGGTTTCACTTCGAGACGATTTTGGTGCGGCCGGACTT
>JAAEOK010000002.1 GCA_024244705.1 Alphaproteobacteria bacterium | reverse complement strand
TCTGGGCTTACGACTTCGTCCAGGCCAGGACCCATGATGGGAGAGCACTTAAGATGCTGACAGTGATCGATGAGTTTACCCGCGAATGCCTGGCCATCGAGGTTGCCAGGCGGCTGAGATCCGACGATGTGCTCCAGGTCCCCGCCACCCTTCCCGACCTGCTGGACCAAGTGGACGGTCGGATCGGGATCTTCCTGGCGGACGGCGCATTTGATGGCGAGGCAACCTACAATCTGTTGATCCAGCGCATCCAGCGTCTTCCGTTGCCGGAAGTCGTCGTGCCGCCACGGGCTGGGAGCGTTGAATGAAGCGGTCCGACGAGCGCCCAAGGCCAAAGGGACCGGCACATCGCGACCATAGCTGAGCATGGCCGAATGTCATGGCAGAAGTCGTCAGGTTACAACCGCCATGCTCTCGTGGAGGCGGCCATATCCCGATACAAGCGGATCATCGGTGGCCAGCTCCGCGCCCGGAGTCTGCCTGCTCAAAAGGCGGAGGTGGTGGTCAGCGTCCGGGTGCTCAATAAGATGGCGGAAACCGGCATGCCGGACACGGTACGGGTCATGTGAACATTCTGTCGATGGCCCAGATCGGGATTGGTGACGTTGCTGCACCAAAGCGGGTTATCTGGGAAATGTCGGCTTAAGGGCGGCACCCGACCGCGGGACGCAGTGAAGAGGCGCGTGCTAGGATCGTCCGATGGCGAGTCCAAACGATACGCGCGCGCAATTCGGCCTGCCGATTCTATCCGGTGTTCTGCCGATAAATCGGACCCAAATCCCGGCCGAGATCGTCGCCGGCATCACGCTGGCCGCGCTCGCCATACCCGAGGTCATGGGCTACACGAAGATCGCCGGCACGCCGGTCATCAGCGGCCTCTACACGATTCTCATCCCGATGGCCCTGTTCGCCTGTCTCGCTTCGTCGCGGCATCTCGTCGTCGGCGCCGATTCGGCGACGGCGGCCATACTCGCGAGCGGCATGGTCGGCCTCGCGGCGACGGGGACCGACGAATACTTGGCTCTCGCCGGGCTTCTCGCCTTGATGGTCGGCGGCGGCCTCGTGGTAGCGAGCCTGATCGGATTGGGGTTCATGGCGGACTTCCTGTCACGGACCGTGCTGGTCGGATTCCTGACCGGCGTCGGCATTCAGGTCGCGCTCGGTCAGATCGGCGGCATGCTCGACCTGCCGGGCCATGGCCTGGGCACCGTCCAGAAGATCTGGGAAGACATCCAGTCGATCGGCAACGCTAACTATGCCTCGTTCGCCATCGCGCTCGCCGTCATCGCGGTGATTGTCGGGTCGAAAAAGATATCGAGGAAGATACCCGGCGCCATGATCGCCGTCGTTGGCGCGATTGTCGCAAGCTGGGCGTCGGACCTGGGCACGCAGATGCGCGTGCTCGGTTCTATTCCCAGCGGATTGCCGGAGATCGAGATCCCGGATGTCGAGCTGAGTCTCAAACTGGTCTGGAGCCTGGCGCCGACGGCGCTCGCAATGCTGGTCGTCATCCTGGCCCAGAGCGCCGCGACCGCGCGCGCCTACGCCGTGCGCTATGACGAGCGCTTGAATGAAACCAGCGACCTCGTCGGGCTCGGCATCGCCAATATCGGCGCCGGCCTTTCCGGGACGTTCGTAGTCAACGGCAGCCCGACGAAGACCCAGATGGTCGAGGGCGCCGGCGGACGGACCCAGCTCTCGATGCTCGTGACGGTGGCGGTCGTGCTGCTGGTTCTCCTGTTTCTCACCGAACCACTGACCTACATGCCCGAGGCGGTCCTGTCGGCAATCGTGTTCCTGATCGGCATCGACCTGATCGATGTCAAGGAAATGAAGAGGATCTACGTTGCGCGCCGATCGGAGTTCTGGGTCGCCTTGGTTACCGCCCTGATGGTCGTTTTCTTCGGCGTCGAGAAGGGGGTCATTTTCGCCGTCCTGCTGTCGCTCGTCGTGCACACGCGCCACGGCTATCGGCCGAAGAATTCGGTGCTGGTCCGTGCGGCGCCGGGCCCGTGGCGTGCGCGGCCGCTGACAAGCCGGGCCCAAGCCGCGCCGGGCCTACTCATCTACCGGTTCGCGCACGGCATGTACTATGCGAATGCGGAGCGTCTCTCCGAAGAGGTCCTGGAGCTCGTCGAAACCGCGGACCCGCCCTTGCGCTGGTTCTGTATCGATGTTTCCGCGGTCGACGATGTCGACTATTCAGCGGCGGCGACGCTGCGTTCGCTTCATCAGACGTTGGATGGCAAGGGGATCCGCCTGGTCATCATGCAGGTGCTCGACGATGACCAGGACAGAATCCGAGGCGAGCTCGGCCAATTATTCGACAAGGATGCGTTCTACGACACCCTCGACGAGGTCGTATCGCAGTACGATCGGCAGTGAAAAGCAAGACGGCCAATGAGCAACCACGCGATTGCGAAAGAGACTCCGCTGCGACGGTGGTTCGACCTGCGGCCCGATCGCGCTATCACCGCCTTTTGTCGGCACACGAGCGGAGGGAACTCGACTACAGTCAACCACTCAAGGCGGATCATTCGCTGGTGGCTCTTACAAAATCATTAGATACGATGAGGAACGCGGACACCTCCGAGAAGATCGAAAAATTTGCCGAGAACGGCTTCACGATTCTGATCAGTGTGGAAATAACGTCTGGGATCGGCTTGGCGTTGCAGTCAACCAAATGGCCGATCCGGCAACCGCCGATGCGGCACCAGCAGCAGCGCGTCCAGCGGCGGCGTTTCCGTATGGGACCCGCTGGTCCGGCTCTGGTTCAATGACGGCTCTTGCATCCGGCTCAGGCCGAGCTGGCCAAACCATGTCTGGGCTTACGACTTCGTCCAGGCCAGGACCCATGATGGGAGAGCACTTAAGATGCTGACAGTGATCGATGAGTTTACCCGCGAATGCCTGGCCATCGAGGTTGCCAGGCGGCTGAGATCCGAC